>JAILDS010000214.1 GCA_024689165.1 Clostridia bacterium | reverse complement strand
GCCAGTCGTAACCGAGATCTTCACGTGCGTTTTTTTCATATACCGTGACGTCATATCCCGCTTTGGCAAAGTGAGCGGCGGCGACAAGTCCGCCGTGTCCGGCTCCGGCAACGATGATTTTTTCCATTTTTTACTCCTTAAAGTATTATTATTCTTGAATTATAAACGACGTTGTGCGACAATAACAGGGAATAAAACATACGGTCATGCCGGTTTTTCGGTATCCTCGACCGGTTTACGCTGTTTTTTCGCTTTTTCGGGTTTTTCGGTTTTGTCTTTCTTTTCCTGCTTCGGCGGTTTTTCTTTCTTCTCGGACTTGGGCGGCTTTTCGGTTTTCGGGCGGATCTCGATGTTTTCCGGCCGGTCCGTCTCGTTCTTGTCTCTCAGCAGGCGAGGAAGGGCCGTTCCGAGGAAGTCTTTTCCGGTGCCCGCGACGTAGGCAAAAACGCTTTTGAGCGTCGCCTGGTTTTCTTCCGGGAGCTGTTTGAAGGCTTTTCTCGCAAAGTTGATAGTCGCAAGCTTGCTCTTGTAAAGCCCCGCGACGGTATCGGCGTTCGGCGCGCTTATAATGTCGAAGAAAGCGTCGAAGAACTCCTTGCGCTGGTCGGGATCAAAGGTGTCTATCCAGGTGGACATAGCCCTGTCCCAGAACTTGCTGCGCCAGGCGATATCTTCGGTCTCGACGAAGCTGCCGCCCGAGACCTGCCATGAAAACGGGTCGTGCTGCAATATCGAGACCTCGCTGCTTTTGATGACTTTCGTCGGCATGTCCGTTTCGAGGATCAGACCGAACACGGTGCGTTCCGGCACGATGAGAGTACATTTTTCAGCCGTTTCGATATACGCGGGCGAGGTGACGACTTCGTGCCTGAAGCCGGGTCCGTCAAGGCTCCAGACGTGTTCGATCCTGTTTTTGACGACCGAGCTGCAGTTCATGGCGGCATAGACGGCAAGATTTCCGCCTTTTGAGTGCCCGCCGAGAAGCAGCCGCTTGTCTGAAGCGAAAAAGTGCTCGTCGATATATCTCGCGGCGTAGATCTGCGACGGCGTAACGTCCATGAAGCTCATGTTGAAGTCTTCTTTCCAGCCGACAAGCGTTCCGTCGGTGCCCCGGAAAGCGATATAGACCCTGTTGTTCGGCAGGGTGAAGGCGATGCAAGAAAACTGCGTTGCGTTTTCGGCGTCGAATATATTGATGCTGTCGGACAGGATCAGTTGAGAAAACCGTTTGGTTTTTATCGCTTTTTCAAGCAGCGCGGGCACGTTGTTGCGTTCCTTTTTCTCATCGACAGGGTGCTCCGCAAGAAACGCTTCACCCGCTTGCGCAAGAGAAACGCCCTGCGACGAAGGGCTGACGATGCTGCCGAACGGAATATATGACAGATCGGACAGGATAAGACTGTCAACGTCATTGAAAGCGGCCGAATCGAAACCGAGGTCGCCGCGCCAGTCAAGATAATCAATGAAATCAGCCATTACTCAGGCCTCCCGCAGATAATATAGCATAACGGGTGAGAATTGTAAAGGCATTGCCGCATAATTATGGCGCGCGCATCGCGCTGCAGGTTTTTTGTGAGCTCGTGCGAATCTGAAGTTTTTCCGGGAAAGGAGTTGCTGTTTTGAAAAAGACGACCGCCTTTTTACTTGCGCTATTGCTTGTCGTTTTCTCTGTTCCCGACGCCTTTGGCTCCGCTCTCGTCTGCTGCGACTGCGACTGCGACGGAGCTGTCGAAGCGTCGGATGCGAGGAGCGCGCTCAGGCTCGCCATAGGGCTCGACACGCTCACGCCGGAGCTGCTTGCGGCAGCGGACGCTGATTTTTCCGGGGATATAACCGCCGACGACGCGAGAACGATACTGCGCATCTCTATCGGGCTTGATGAGGCGCCCGCGCCTTCTCCGGTTTTTTCCATGGACTGCGTCCCTGCCTATACGGAGTTTGCGTACGCGGTTATCAATCTCAACAGACCGTTCTTCGATGCATCCGACTTTCCGGACGGATCGTTTGAAAGCTACGGCGAGCTCGACGGGCTCGGGCGCTGCACGGAGGCGTGCGCCAGGATCTCAGAAAGCCTTATGCCTGATTCCGCTCGCGGCGACATAAGCTCTGTGGAGCCAACGGGCTTCAGCGACGCTTCTTACGATTTTATTCCCGGCAGGCTCCTTTTCAACAGATGCCATCTCATAGCCTATTCTCTGACAGGAGAGAACGCGAACCCGAACAACCTAATCACCGGGACAAGATATATGAACAATCTGGGCATGCTGCCCTTTGAAACCGCCGTCGCCGAACATATCCGCTCGAATGGCGGGAGCGTTCTGTACAGGGTCACGCCGGTGTTTGCCGGCTCGGAGCTCGTTTGCAGGGGCGTGCTGATCGAAGCTCTCGACGAGTCGGAAGAAAGCGATTTTTCATTCTGTGTTTTCTGCTACAACGTGCAGCCGGGCGTTATGATCGATTACACGACCGGCGACAGCTCCTTATCCGATGAAGAGACGGCCGACAGCGGGCCGGAGGCAGACTATATCCTGAACCCGTCGAGCGGAGTGTTCCACGAACCATATTGCAGGCTCGCCCCTGCCGTAGGGGCCGAAAACAGAATAGAATACTGCGGTAACAGAGAACGGCTGATAGAAGCCGGATACCGTCCCTGTTCGGTTTGCAAGCCTTGACAAAAACAGGTGTTTGTCGTATATTTTGCTGGAAATGCACAAGGAGGTATATAACATGCGATATTACGGGCACGTCGCAGTCATCGGCGTCGACGGTATGGGCAGCTTCAACAGGCAGGCGGACACGCCGAGGATGGACGAGATATTCCGCGACGGTGCCGTCACATATTCCGCCCTGTCGCTCGACCCCACCATAAGCGCGCAGAACTGGGGCGCTATGCTCCTGGGGATGGACCCCGAGGTCCACGGGCTGACGAACGGTTATATAAGCGAGCATGAGAACACGGATCCTGCGCTTGTGACGGTATTCAAAAAGATAAGGGACGCCTATCCTGACGAGGCGCTCGTTTCCTGCTGCAACTGGGACCCCATAAACTACGGCATCATAGAAAACGGGCTCGGCGTTGTGAAGACCACAGCCGGCAACGACGACGAGGTCTGCGAACAGATACTTGAGCAGCTCGACAAAAAGCCCGCGTTCCTTTTCGTTCAGTTCGACGACGTCGACGGCGCGGGTCACAGCGGCGTGTACGGGCAACCCAGGCACATCGCGCAGATCGAGCATACCGACGAGCTCATCGGCTCGATATACGACAAATACAAGGCTCTGGGGATCATAGACGACACTCTGTTCATCGTCACGGCCGACCACGGCGGCTTCGAGCACGGCCACGGGGGCTATACCGACGGCGAAAAGTACGTTTTTATCGGTGCGGCGGGCAGATACGTCCCGAAAGGAGAGATCGGGCCCGCGCTCACCAAGGATATCGCCGCTATAGTGCTTACCGCTCTCGGGCTCGACGTGCCCGAATACAAGGAAGGCGGCTTCACATCACAGGTGCCCTCCGGTATATTCCCCGGCATCGGCAAGGATTATTACAGGCGCAGGGCCGTTCTCCGCCATGACAGAAAGCCGACCGTCCCGTTCGCGGACGGCCTCGGGCGGATCTTCGGGAAAGACAAGGTCAGGCTCTGCATGTTCTTCGACGGCGATTTTACCGACGAGACCGGCAAAAACGAGTTCGAACGCATCGGTAACGTCAAGTTCTATTCCGACGGCGTGCGTTCCTCCTGCGCGGAGTTCGGCGCGACCGGCGCGCTGAAAACTCAGAGCGCGCTCTTCGGCTCGAGCTTCACCTCGGCGTTCTACGTCGAGCTTGACCCGTCTATTCCCGACCATATCGTCCTGCTGGCGTCCCGCCGCTGGGGCGAGGGGATGTACTGCGACCCCGGCATCGCCGTTTCGCTCAGGAACCACTCCGTCAAGGTCAACGTCGGCAGCGGAGACGACGCCTGGGACATGGTCGCGGCTTTCCCCGCCGACGAGATGAAGGGCTTCATGCACGTTTGCGTCGGCTATGACGCGGAAAAGGGCGAGATGAGCCTCTGGTACGACTTCAGGCGAATCCTGACCCAGATCGTTCCGGAGGCGTTCAGAAAGAGCCTCGCCGGATCCGCGCCGCTTTATATCGGCGACGACAGCGCGCTCGCATTCAATAAGGACAGGCGGCTGCTGGTCAGGCTCGACGAGCTCGTCATTGCCTCCGGCGCGATGACGGAGGATCTGGCAAAGAAACTGGAGGAATTCTACAAATGATGCTTTCGGACAGGTTCATCTGTGCGGGCGAGGAGTACGCGACTTACGAAAAGAGCGTTCCCGCGCCGTATTTCAGAAAGACGTTTTCGCTTGACGAACTGCCCGGGAAAGCGGAGCTTACTGTCTGCGGTCTGGGCTTTTACCGCCTCTGGGTCAACGGGAAGGAGATAACGAAGGGGCTTTTCGCGCCTTATATCACCAATCCAGACGAGATCGTCTTTTATGACGGCTACGACCTCGCAGGAGCGCTCAGAAAGGGCAAAAACGTCCTTGTTTTCCTTCTGGGCAACGGGATGCTCGACGCTCCCGGCGGCAGCGTGTGGGATTTCGACAAGGATAGCTTCCGCGCTTCGCCGCGGCTCGCATTCGCGCTCGAGCTTGACGGGGAGACCGTCGAAGCTGGCCCGGACGTTAAAACGCATCCATCGCCGATATATTTCAACGACCTCAGAGCGGGCGAGAGGTACGACGCGAAGAACGAGATCTCCGGCGTTCTCGACCCGGAGTTCGACGATTCCGCCTGGACCTGCGCCGTCGGGACATCATCTCCCAAGGGCGAGAAACGGCTGTGCGGGACCGATCCGGTAAAAAAGACGGGTACGGAGCTCGCACCTGTGAGCGTCGTTCCCGGCGAGAGGAGCCTTGAATACCATCCGCACGGGCTGGCGGAGGGCTTCGATCTTTTTGAGAAATATACCGACACGAAGGGGTATATCTACGACTTCGGCGTGAACACCGCCGGCGTTTTCAGACTCAGGATCAAGGGCGAGCCTGGTCAGCGCATAGAGCTCCAGTTCGCCGAGACTCTTGACGGCGACGGAAAGCTCTACTACGGCAACATTCAGTTCTATCCGGACGGCTTTTCCCAGCACGACGTTTATATCCTTTCAGGAAACGGCGAGGAGGTCTGGGAACCGTCGTTCGTATACCACGGCGCCAGATACTGCCTCGTGACCGGCATAAAGCCCGAACAGGCGACTAAGGAGCTGCTGACTTTCCTGCCCGCCCATTCGGCTTTTGACTCCGTCGGCTCGTTTGAGTGCTCCGACCCTGTTGCGAACAAGCTGTACGCTATGACACGGGTGTCCGACCTCGCGAACTTCTTCTATTTCCCGACGGACTGTCCCCACCGCGAAAAGAACGGCTGGACCGGCGACGCCGCTATGTCCGCCGAGCACTTTTTCATGAACTACGACTGTCTCAAAAGCCTGTCCGTCTGGCTCGAAACGGTCAGGGAGGCGCAGGGCGAGGACGGCTCGATCCCCTGTATGGTCCCCACCGGCTCGTGGGGCCGGCGGTCCGGCCCGTCGTGGGACGCCGCTCTGACCTACATACCCTATTACGCCTACCGCTTTACCGGCGACAGACGGATACTCGAGGACAACGCCTGCGCGATCGCCCGTTACCTTGAGTTCATAAGCGGCAAAAGGACCCCCGCCGGGACGGTCGACCTGTTCCTCGGCGACTGGGTTCCCGTTGGCGGCGTCAGACGCGCCTCGACGGAGTTCACGGACACGATGTCGTTCCTTTCCATCTGCGGCAAGGCGGAGTTCATATTCGACGTGCTGGGGCAGACCGAACGCAGGGCGCGGGCTCACGAGCTTTACGTCGCGACCCGCGACGCCGTGAGAAAGCATCTGGTGAACTTCCATACCATGCTTGCGGACACCGCCTGCCAGACCTCTCAGGCCATGGCTCTTTACCACGGGATATTCAACGCGGACGAAAAAGAGCGGGCGTTCGCCGCCCTTGTCGAGCTCATCCACCGCAACGGCGACTTTTTCGACTGCGGCATGCTCGGCGTGCGCTATCTGTTCCACGTCCTCGCCGACGGCGGAGAGATCGACCTCGCGTATAAGCTGATCACACGGCCCGAGTGGCCCTCCTACGGGCATTTCATCGAGCAGGGTCTGACCGCGATACCCGAGGATTTCTGGAAAGACGGCGGGCACTTCAACTCGCTCAACCACCATTTTCTGGGCGATATATCCAACTTCTTCATCTCGAAGATCGCCGGGCTCGTATTCAACCCCACCGGGCGCGATGTTCACGAGTATGCCGTCCGGCCGAACCTTCCGGCGGGTATGGACTGCGCCGAGGCGTCCTATAACGCACCGGACGGGCTTATAAAGGTCAGGGTAAGAAGGAACGGCGATTCCGTGGGCGTCGACGTATCCGCCCCGGAGTGCATGAAAAGGATATGAGTTCGACTGTTTTCAGGCGGCTCGTTCAGGGCGACGAGGCTGAGGCAAGGGCGTTCTTTGCCGATATGGGCGAGCGCTCGGCGGGCTTTTTCAACGTCGATAAAGGCAACGAAAAGCGCACCCTCGAGTTCTTTGAGGGCAAAAGACCCGACCACGTTTTTTACGGACTGTTCGAGGACGGCTCGCTTCTTGCGCTCGCTTTCATCTGGGACGTCGGTCGTTCCGTCGTTTGGTTCGGCGTCGCCGTGCGCGACGGCTTTCAGGGACGCGGGTTCGGCAAACAGATCACGAAAGGCGTTCTCGACGAATGCCGCGCCGACGGTCACGGCGGCGTGCTTTTGAGGACCCACAGGGACAATATACCGGCGCAGAAGCTGTATGAGGCCTGCGGCTTCGAGCATATCGGGACGCACAACTGGCAGTCCAAGTTTGCCGGCAGCGCATGGGAATATGTGGAGAAGTTCGATGAATGGTATC
>JAILDS010000200.1 GCA_024689165.1 Clostridia bacterium | reverse complement strand
GGACATTCCCGCGATCTATAAAACCGCCCGTCGGGCACGGCCGCGAAACGTTCACATACACATGTCGATTATGACTCTTGTGAATATCTTTGCGCTGGTTACGAGCTCGTCTATGGAAATCCATTCGTTTGCGACGTGTATGAAATGGTCGGTGACGGGCATCTCACAGCCGACGGCGACGCCGCCCTCTATGTCGTGCACATAAGTGCCGCCGCCGATCGCGAGGCACTCACCCTTGAGGCCGGTGTAATCTTCATAAACGGACAGGAGCGTTTTGATAAAAGGGGAATCCTCCGGCGTGTAGTGGCAGGGGACCATGCTGCCGCTCACCCGGAAGCCTTCGGCTGAAAACGACTTTTCCAGAGGGGCGCGGACGTTGTCGTCCGAAGCGCCCATAGGCGTGCGCAGATCGAGTCCGCCCTTGACGTATGTCTCTCCAATTGACAACACGCCGAAATTGAGCGTGAGGTTTCCGGTCTTTTCGTCGTTCATGGATATGCCCAGCGCATTGCCCTCGGTATCGCCGTGCGGGATGAGTCGCGCAAGCGCGCGTACAGCGTCGTATCCTCCGCCGTACAGTGGCATTTTGGCCAGTGCGGCTATGAGAGCCGTCTGCGCGTTTACTCCCGTTTCGGGGTGCGCCGCGTGCGCGGATCTGCCTCTTGCGGTCACTGTGGTGAGTCCGTCTTCCTCGGAAACGGAAAATTCGGTCCCGGCAATGCCTTCGCAGCACTCCATGGCCTTGCCCATGGATACGCCGGCGAGGACGGCTTCGGCCTTCTCGGGTACCTTGTTCATTATATCGCCGCCGGTAAAGGAGACGACGCGCGCGCCGTCCGCCTTTTCAAAAACCTTTGAAAACTCCGGCGCGTAGCGGCCTTTTTCGAAATTGATCACTGGATAGTCTGCGTCAGGCGTGAACACGTTGGACGGAAGCTTGTTTTCCTTCAGGTACGCCGCAATATCTTCACTGCCGGTCTCCTCGGCGGAGCCGAAGATGAGCCTGCATCCCTTGGACATGCGAGGGAAGATATCCATCGCCGCGCGCATCGCGAACAGGGCCGCCACAGCGGGACCCTTGTCGTCCATAACGCCGCGGCCGATGAGCTTGCCGTCCTTCATCTTCATGCGAAACGGCTCCGAGTCCCAGCCGTCGCCCGCGTCGACCACGTCGAGGTGGGCGAGGATGCCGAGCACGGGCTCTTTTTTGTTCATGTCGGCCGTGATGACGCTGTTTTTGAAGTTGTTGATCTCAATGCCGTACTCGCGCATGATCTGGGCCATCGTCGCAAGTGCGATGAGCGGCCCGCGGCCGTTTGGCTCGTTCGGGCTTTTCGCGCCAGCGACGCTGCGCACCTCCACGAGACGCGCGAGGACGTTGAGCATTTCTGCGTAGTGGTCGTTGAACCAGAAGTCAATGGCTTTTGACGTTGTATCAATTTTCATAAACGGCGATCACTCCTTTGTAAGTCATGTAGCAGTCGAGCTTTGACACGAGCTCATAAGGTGCGTGCATGGACAGCACGGGCACGCCCGCGTCGATAGTGTCGATATTGCGCTTTGACATGTACATGGCGACAGTGCCGCCGCCGCCCTGGTCGACTTTGCCGAGTTCGCCCAGCTGCCAGTGAACGCCCTTTTCCTCAAATATGCGGCGAAGCCTGCCGATGATCTCGGCGGAAGCGTCGTTTGACCCTGCTTTTCCGCGCGAGCCCGTGAACTTCACTATGCCCATGCCGCCGTTTATGCGGCTGTTGTTGCGTTTTTCCGACACGTCCGGGAAGTTGGGATCGAACGCGTTGCAAACGTCTGCGGACAGGCAGAAGGAGTTTTCAAAGCAGTGGCGAAGCTTGACGCCCTGCGTCTCGCACATGTCCTCCATAAAGCACTCGAAAGCGGCGCTCTGCATGCCGGAAACGCCCTCGGAGCCGATCTCCTCCTTGTCCGCGAGCACGCAGACGGCGGTCTTAGCGGGCGTGCCGATGTCGAGAATCGCGCGAAGCTCCGCAAATGCGCAGGAGCGGTCGTCGTGCCCGTAGGCGCCGATGAGCGAGCGGTCGAGCCCCACGTCGCGCGCCTTCATCGCGGGAACGACCTCCAGCTCCGCGGAGAGGAAGTCCTCCTCCGTGACGCCGTATTTTTCATTGAGCAGCGAAAGCGTGAAGGTCTTGAACCTGTCGTCCTTCGTATCCGCGGCGGGAGTGGTGCCGATGAGCACGTTCAGATCCTCGCCGGAGAACGCCTCGCCGAGAGTTTTGTTGAGCTGGTTTTTCCCAAGGTGGGGCAGAAGATCCGTGATATAGAGGATGGGGTCGCTCTCTTCCTCTCCGATGGTGACGCTGAGCACCGTGCCGTCCTTCTTCACGACGACTCCGTGCAGAGCAAGAGGGATGGTCACCCACTGGTATTTCTTGATGCCGCCGTAATAATGAGTCTTGAAGAGCGTCATTTCCGAGTCCTCGTACAGAGGGATCTGCTTCAGATCCAGACGGGGAGAGTCGATGTGCGCCGCGGCGATGTTCGCACCCTCGCTGAGGGGCTTTTCGCCAACGACGGCAAGAAACAGCGCCTTGCCGCGCACCGATCTGTATATCTTTTTGCCGGGGGTCAGTTCGTCGCCGAAGACATAGGGGACGAAGCCCTTCGCCTCGGCGAGGGCGATCGCCTCAGCCGTCGCCTCGCGTTCCGTTTTGGCGCGATCGAGGAAGCGCTTGTAATCCTCGCAATACGCGTCGGACGCAGCCTTTTCCTCCGGCGTCACCACGTCGAATGCGTTTTTGGGTTTGTACATAAGGTCGCTCATATTATCTCCTCCTGTGAGTTTCTTAAACAGTTCTTTGCTGCGGAGGTAGAAGCTCTCCGCGTCGGCGCAGTCGTTCACGAGTACGTGATCGCACGCGTTCATATAGTATTCATCGCTCTTCTGAGCGTTTATGCGGGACATGGCGTATTCATAGGATATGCCCTCGCGCTTCATTATCCGCTTCGCGCGCTCCTCAGCGGGCGCTGTGACGCAAACGGTGCAGGTGCAGAGGTTTTTGAGTTCGCCCTCCACGAGAGCTATAGCGTCGATCGCGGCGAGAGCTCCGCCTTTTTTTTCATGCTCGCCGATCCGGGTCACGACCTCGCGGCGCACGTAGCCGTGCGTTATCCCGTTCAGCCGCTTCAGGGCGCTTTCATTGGCAAATACGATCCTGCCCAGCGCCTTCCTGTCTAACCGTCCGTTCGCAAACGCGCCGGGAAACGCGCCGCGTATTTCGCCGAGCATTTCCCCGGAGGACTCCAGAAGCTCGTGATATACCACATCGCAGTCCAGAACGAGGGCGCCCATATCCTCCAGCGCGCGCAGCGCCGTGCTCTTTCCGGCGCCCGTGGGGCCGGTTATGCCTATAACGGTCATTTCAGGCTCCCTTCTCCGAGTACGGCAAGGATAGTCTCTCTTTCGAGACCGCCCTGCCTCAGTATCCTGTACGGCCTTTCCGTCATATCCACGATGGTGGACTCGACGCCCACGGAGCACGGCCCTCCGTCGAACACGCACTCGATCTTACCGTCGAAGTAGCCGAGAACGTCCTTTGCGCACACAGGGCTTTTCATGTCCGACACGTTGGCGGATGGAGCCGCCAGCGGAACGCCGCACAGCTCTATGATGCCGAGCGTGTCATCATGACGCGGGCAGCGGACGCCGACGGTGCCGAGCCCCGCCGTCACGATATCGGGCACGGCGCCGCTTTTCTCCAAAACCATCGTCAGCGGCCCGGGCCAGAAGGCGTCCGCCAGAGCGTAAGCGTCCTCCGGGATGTTCCCGCAAAAGCTTTCGGCCTGCTTTATGCCGGTGATGAGAAGGCTTATCGGCTTCGTTTCCGGTCTGCCCTTGACCTCGTATAGCTTCATGACAGCGTCTTCGGACAGACCGTTCGCCGCAAGGCCGTACACGGTCTCCGTAGGCACGGCGCAGAGTCCGCCGCCGAGGATGAAGCGCGCGGCAAGAGCGCGGTCTTTTTTCGTCACGACGGTCCTCATCGCTCAGCCTCCCCGCTTTTCAGACGCTCCGTGCTGTCCGCGACGGTGAGCGCGTCGATTATCTCATCCAGCGCGCCGTTCATTATCTGTTCTATCTTGTACAGCGTGAGCCCGATGCGGTGGTCGGTCACGCGGCCCTGCGGGAAATTATACGTCCTTATGCGCTCGGACCTGTCTCCGGTGCCGATCTGGCTCTTCCTTTCGGCGGCAAGCGCGTCGGTCTGCTTTCTGCGCTCCTCCTCGTAAAGACGGGAAGCGAGGATCTTCATTGCCCTGTCCTTGTTTTTATACTGGCTCCGCTCGTCCTGGCACTCCACCACCGTGCCGGTGGGAATATGCGTGATGCGAATGGCCGATTCCGTTTTGTTTATGTGCTGACCGCCCGCTCCGGAGGAACGGAACGTGTCTATCTTCAGATCGGCAGGATCGAGTCTGAATTCCACCTCGTCCACCTCGGGAAGCACCGCCACGGTGACGGTGCTCGTGTGGATGCGCCCGCCGCTTTCCGTGTCCGGCACGCGCTGGACGCGGTGCACTCCGCTTTCGAATTTCAGACGGGAGTATGCGCCCTGCCCCTGCACCATGAAGCTGACCTCTTTTATGCCTCCGAGCTCCGTTTCGTTCAGCGATGCGAGCTCCGTTTTGAAGCCCTTCGATTCAGCGTACATGACGTACATGCGGTACAGGTCGTGAGCGAAGAGCGCGGCCTCCTCGCCTCCGGCGCCGCCGCGGATCTCCATGATCACGTTCTTGTCGTCCATGGGGTCCTTCGGCAGCAGGAGCAGCTTGAGCTTCTGCTCGAGGGATTCCGCCTCGCTTTTCGCCGCCTCGTACTCCTCCCGGGCAATGTCGTGCAGCTCCGGGTCGGAGAGCAGCTCAAAGGCGCCCTCCGCCGCGCTGTTCGCGGACTTGAGAGCGCGATACGCCTCAACGACGGGCAGAAGCTCCTTCTGCTCCATCATGAGCTTTGCGTACAGAGAGGGGTCGGCGTACG
>JAILDS010000099.1 GCA_024689165.1 Clostridia bacterium | reverse complement strand
TATAATAAAATATCAGACAACACTTTTGAAAGGAAAAGAATATGTCTAAAAAACAGATCTTAGCCGTCGCGGCCTCGCACCTTGACACGTCCTGGGAATGGACCTTCGAGGTCACGGCCGAAAAATTCATCCCGCCCACGCTTTATGAAAACTTTGCGCTGTTCGAGAAATACCCCGAATACAAATTCGGCTGGGAGGGCGCGTACCGTTACGAGCTCATGGAGGAGTACTACCCCGAGGCTTTCGAGGAACTGAAGAAGTACGTCGCCGAGGGCAGATGGGTCCCCACAGGCTCGTCCTATGAAAACGGAGACTGCAACAAGCCCTCTCCGGAGGCCCTGTTCCGCAACATCCTCTACGGGAACGGCTATTTCATGAAAAAGTTCGGCGTGAAGTCGAACGACATCTTCCTGCCCGACTGCTTCGGCTTCGGCTGGTCGCTGCCCGCCATAGCCCGCCACGCCGGGCTCAAGGGTTTCACGACGCAGAAGCTCGGCTGGGGCAGCGCCTACGGCGTGCCCTTCGACCTCGGCCGCTGGTACGGCTCCGACGGCTCGTGGATCTACGCCTCCATCGACATGCCGTCCTATACGAGGAAGCTCGACAAGAACGGCCTTCGCGGCGACAAAAAGGTGGCCGAGAAGCTCGAGAACAACGACAAGCTCGGGCTCGATTTCACCGACACCTTCTACGGCGTCGGCGACAAGGGGCAGGCCCCCAAGGAGAGCTGCGTCAAGATACTCTGCGATGAGATCGCGAAGAATCCCGAAAGCGACGTCGAGGTGATCTCCGAGACCTCCTGCGGCGTGTTCGACAGGCTCTCCGAGCTGCCGGACGAGGTCCAGAAACGGCTCCCGACGTGGAACAACGAGCTCCTGCTGACGAACCACGGCGCCGGCTCTTACACCTCGCGCACGGTCGGCAACCGCTGGAACAAGAACTGCGAGCGGCTCGCGGACTACGCCGAAAAGGCGGCGGTCTCGGCGATGCTGACGACGGGCGCGAAGTACCCGCAGCAGCCCCTCGACGACGCGTGGAAGGCAGCCATCGCCCACCAGTTCCACGACGACCTCACCGGCACCTCGCTGATGATCTGCTACAACCGCAACTGGAACGACTACATGCTGTCGCAGAACCGTTTCGTCTCGTCCTACAAAGCGAGCGTGGCGGAGGTCGCGTCAAAGCTCGACACCTCCTTCGCAAAGGGCGTCGCAGTCGTCGTGAACAACCCCGTCGCTCACGAGCGGACCGCTTCGGTCGAAGCCGAGCTCAGGCTCCCCGCCGGGACGAAATACGTCCGCGTCAAAGACGCGAAGGGAAAAGAAGTCCCCTCGCAGCTCGCCGGCGACGGAGAGGCAGCCGGTAAGGTCAAGGTCGTTTTCATCGCTTCCGTGCCCTCCATGGGCATGGCCGTTTACGACGTCGCCCCGGCAGACAAGCCTTATTTCTCGACGGACCTGTTCGTCAGCTCCGATACCCTCGAGAACCCCTATATCAGGGTCCAGCTCGACGGCAGCGGCAACATCTGCTCCATCGTCGACAAGACTACGGGGCAGAGCGCGCTGTCCGCTCCCGTCAGGGACGCCGCCTTCGCCTACGACGGCAACGAGGAATACCCCGCCTGGGAGGTCGACTACCCCGAGCTCTGCAAAAAACCGCGCGAGTACGCCGCGGGCTCCGTCTCCATCTCCGAGTTCGGCCCCGCAAGAGGCGTTCTTACGGTAAAGAAAACGGTCGGCAGGAGCACCCTCAGCCAAAAGGTGATCCTCGACGCGGCGTCGCGCTTCGTCAGGGTCGAAAACGAGCTCGACTGGCGCGACGAGAGGACCCTGCTCAAGGTCGTCTTCCCGGCGGCGGCGAAGAACGCCCTTGCCGATTACGACCTCGGCATCGGCGTGATCTCAAGGGGCGTGAACAACGAGCGCCTTTACGAGGTCCCGGCTCAGGTCTGGGCGGATATCACCGACGCCGCCGGCGGCTACGGCATGAGCGTGTTCAGCGACTCCCGCTCCGGCTGGGACAAGCCCGACGACAACACCCTGCGCCTGACAGTCGTCCATACCCCGAAGCACGCCCGCCTCTCGGGCTCCGCGCAGAACCTGCTCGACCTCGGACTCAACCGCTACGGCTGGGCCATACTCCCCCACTCCGGCTCATGGAAGGACGGCGGGACGCAGCTGCAGGCTCAGTTCTTCAACGAGCCTCTCGCCGCTTTCGAGTCCCCGGCCCACAAGGGCTCCGTCAAGGGCTCGTACAGCCTCGGCTCGGTCTCGGATGAAAACGTCCTCGTCCGTGCGGTCAAAAAAGCGCAGGACAGCGAAAAGATCGTCGTCCGCTTCAACGAGGCCAACGGAGAAGAGCGCAAAAACGTCCGTTTCAGGCTGGCGCGCAAGATCCTCTCCGCAAAAGAGATATACGCAGACGAGACCCTGCTCGGCGACGCCGAAGTCGACGGCGGCGAGCTGGTATTCGATATCGGCGCTTACAGACCGAGATCCTTCATGCTGACCGTCGACAAGCCCCGCAAGGCTGCAGGCAGCTTCACGCAGACGCCGCTCGACCTGCCGCTCGACATCCGCGCCATGACCTGCGAGGGCTCGTTCCTTACGCTCGAAAAGGGCCTGAACGAAGCTATCCCGCTCGAGATCGTGCCCGACGTCATCACCGCCGGCGGCGTGGACTTCAACCTTGTCACCGCCCACCACAACGCCATGCGCTGCGAAGGGCAGATCATCGACATACCCGAGGGCGCGACCAGACTGTACCTTGTCGCCGGCAGCGCCGCTTCGGACAAAAACGCCGTCTTCAAGCTCGGCGACACGCCCGTGACAAAGACCGTCCTGTCGATGAAGGAGCCCTTCGCCCTCTGGGACATGATCGGTCTCGGGCAGGTCGGCAGGATCAAGAGGGGCGACGTCGCCTGGGTCGCGACTCACTCCAACTCCCGCGAGAAGGTCCTCTTCGGCAAACAGCTCCTGCTCTTCAGACTGTCCTTCGACGTTCCCGCAGGCGCGAAAACCCTGAGGCTCCCGGTCGATTCCGACCTTATCGTTTTCGCCGCGACCGCGACGGACGAAAAAGCGGTGCTCCGCTCCGCGACCGCGCTGGTCGACAGGCTCGACGAACGCCCCAACGACTACTACATCACCACAGAGGCGTACATCACCCTCCGTCCCAAGGGCAAGGCCGGCGCGTTCCCGATGAAGACGGACGAAAAGGGCAACAAATACGTCCACGTTTCTGCCCTCGCGCACGACGCCGAGAGCTTCAACCACCCCAGAGACGAAGTCGACAACTGAGCATAATAACAAAAACTCACCGGAGGATCCCGCCATGTCAAAACGCATTGTCTGCGCTGTCCTGTGCGCCGTCCTTGTCCTGAGCTGTACGCCTTTATCCGGCTTCGCTGCCTCCACCATCGTGTCCGGCGAGTGGGGGGACGTCAGCTGGGCGATATACGAAAACGCCTATTCCGAATGGATCTCACCCTCCGGCGAGGTCTGCGGCGAGGATGAACCCGGCGCCGAGGAACGCGTTGCCGCCGAGCTTGTCATCCGCGGCCCGGGAGAGATCCCCGACGCGCCGAGAACGAGCGAGGAAGAAGGGTACAACCCCATCCGCCCGTGGAACGATTATGATATCGCCGTCGTCAGGGTCGAGGATGGCATCACCCGGATAGGCAGCTGCGCCTTCGGGGGCTTTGACCTGCGCGAGGTCTACCTGCCTTCGACGCTGCTTGAGATCGGCTCCGAGGCGTTTTCGGC
>JAILDS010000165.1 GCA_024689165.1 Clostridia bacterium | reverse complement strand
CCTCGAGGTCGCCGCGAGGATAACCGCAAAATACGGGGAGATCCCGATGACGGTCAACGGCGACTGCAACTTCACGGCGTCGTCGGCTCCCTTCGCCAGACTCACCGACGCCGGCTTCGCGGATTCCGAGGCCACGGCGGAGAAAAAGATCAAGGCCGGGTACAAGACATCTTATTCATACGCTTCGGGCATCCCTGGGACAGGGGCGAGCATCGACCACATATTCGGAAAGAACGGAGTACGGTTCCTCACCTACGACGTCATAAGGACCCCCGCTGTGCAGACCGGGAGCGATCATACTCCGATTTATACCGACCTCGCTCTGGATGCGAAGAAATGATCCGGGCACACGAAGACCTCACTGTTTCCGCAAACATTAACAAAAGAAATAAAAAAAGATTCCTAAGAAAGGCATTCAGCACAAGATGAATAACGAAAAAGGGAATACCGAAGTCGAGATCGACATCGTCCACCTGTTAAAGGTCCTGTGGAAGAATATCGCCATCATTCTCGTGGTGGCGGTGGCCGGAGCGCTCATCGCGTTCGTTTACGCGAAATTCATCATCTCCCCGAGCTATCAGGCGACGGCGATGATGTACGTCAACAACAAGAGCGAGAGCGGGTCCACGTCATATTCCACCACCGAGATCTCGGCGGCAAAGAGCCTGGTTTCGACATACTCAGTCATCATGAAGACGCGCTCGACGCTCGAGCAGGTCATCGACTACACCGGAGTCGACTACACCTACAGGCAGCTCGCGAAGATGATCAGCGCGGCGAGCGTCGAATCGACCGAGATATTCAAGATTACGGTCACGGCCGGGTCTCCCGAGGACGCGGAGCTCATCGCCAGGGGACTGACCGCGGTGCTTCCCGAAAAGATCGCCGACGTGGTCGACGGCGCACGCGTCAAGCTCGTGGACGAGCCTTTTGCCTCGGGCGAGAAGAGCAGTCCGTCGGTATCGAAATACGTGATCATAGGCGCCCTGCTCGGATTCGTTGTGATGGCCGCGATCGTGATCGTCTTCGATATCCTCGACGACAAGATCCACGACGAAAAATACATCACCGAGAATTACAAGTATCCAGTGCTCGCCGTCATCCCGAACATCTACGTAAAGAACGCCGGAGGCTCCCACTATGAAGAAGAAAAACAGTAAGAACATACAGACGGACGTCACGGCCGACTACCTTCGCGACCGGGAATACATCTGCGAGAATCTTAACTTCAACGCCGCCGAGGCGTACAAGATGCTCAGGACGAGCATAGGTTTCGCCCTGGCGTCGGTGAAGGGCTGCAAGACGATCGGCGTAACGAGCGCCAACGGCTCCGAGGGAAAATCCCTCTGCGCAATTAATCTCGCCTACACTCTCGCGCTCCAGGGCTCGAAAGTCCTGCTGATAGACGCCGACCTCCGCCTTCCCACAATCGCGAAGAGGCTCGGCCTCAACAAGGCCCCCGGGCTCTCCGAACTGCTGATGGGTCAGACCGAGAGCGTCATCCAGAAGTCGGAGATCCATCCGAACTTCATGGTCATCACGAGCGGCAGCCTGCCGGCGCATCCGTCGGAACTGCTGGGCGACGACAAGACCGCCGGGATAATATCCTCGCTCGGCAAGATGCTCGACTACATAATCATGGACCTTCCGCCCGTGAACGAGGTCTCCGACGCGCTGAACGTCAGCCGCGCGCTCGACGGGATCGTGTTCGTCGTCATGTCCGGCCAGTCGGGCAAGGCTCTCGTCAGACAGGCGGTCCAGAAGCTTCAGTTCACCAATACCGAGATCCTCGGCTTCGTGATGATCAACAACGACCGCGACAGTATCGGAAAATACGGCAAAGACGGCAAATACGGAAAATACGGAAAGTACGGAAAATACGGGAGAGCCGGCAAATACGGCAGATACGCCGAGTCCGGCGACAGATACGGAGGAGAAGAAGGCCAGGACTGACGTCCGCTTTCCCCGGGAAACGCCGGCAAGGAGGTTGAACGACGATGGATCTCATTGATGTACACTGCCATATGCTTCCGGGGATCGACGACGGCAGCAGTGACGCCGAAATGTCGCTCGGGATGCTCGCCGCCTCAGCCGAAGCCGGGGTCACGCGGGTATGCCTGACTCCTCACTACTATCCCTCGGAACCCGCCGGGGAGTTCATCTCAAGGCGCGCCGCCGCTTACGAGAAGCTCCTCCGCGCGGTCGAAAAATACACGGCCGAGACCGGAAAAAAGCTCCCGGAGACATGCCTCGGCGCCGAGGTGTATTATCACATCGGCATACAGCACGAAAAGCTCATCCGCGAGCTGTGCTACGAGGGGACTCACTATCTGCTGCTCGAACTTCCGTGGCGCGACTGGAGCGTTCGCGTCTTCCAGGATATCGACGGACTCATCGAGACCCGCGGCATACGTCCGGTCATAGCCCATCTCGAGAGATATGACCCGATGACGTCGGCCGCAAACATCAAAATGATACGCCGCATGCCGGTCATGGTGCAGATGAACGCCGAATACGTCATCGACAAAAAGACGCGGCGTCATGCTCTCAGACTCATAAAGTCGGGGAACGTCGCTCTGATGGGGTCGGATTCACACGACCTGAAAAACAGGGCTCCGAACCTCGGAGAGGCATTCGGGATACTCGGGTCGTCGGGGCTTGAGAAAGCCGCCGAGGGCCTGAAAGCCGGAGCGGAACGGATATGGTCGGAGGTGTCTCATGCTGCCGGAAATACTTGAGATAGCGATGATAGTAAGCTTCGGCGCCTCGTGGCCGCTGAGCGTGATAAAGTCATACAGGGCGCGCACCGCGAAAGGAAAGAGCGCGGTATTCATCTGCCTTATCCTGATCGGATACGCCGCGGGGATCACAGCGAAGCTCACGAATCCCGTATATATGGCGTCTTTTTCCGAAAAGTGGTATGTGCTCTTCTTCTATGTGCTGAATTTCTGCATGGTCGGCGCAGACCTCTGCCTCTGGTTCCGCAACCGGAGGCTCGACCGGAAAGCGGCTGCCGGACAATGATGATCTGATATTAAAAAACGATATCCGGGCGGCCCGTTCTATTCGGGCCGCCCGGATATCGTTTTTGCGGGCGGGATATGAACGCGG
>JAILDS010000156.1 GCA_024689165.1 Clostridia bacterium | reverse complement strand
TTCTGAGCGAAAGCGCAGTAGGCGCCGCTCTGATCGACGTAGTAATAGCTCAGGCCGCCGATCTCCCTGGTTTCCAGCGCCGAAACGTCGGTAATGTCGGAAAGGTGCTGGCCCTTCATGCAGCCGTAGGATATCTTGGTGCCGTCGGCAAGGACGTAATTGATATCCTTCTCGATGACCGAACCGTCGCTCTTAAGGTCGCAGTAGCGTTCGACGCTCGCGAACCCCTCGGGAACGGTGAAGCGCATCTCGTAGATGCTCGTGTCGTCGGCGATGGTCTGCGGAGCCTGGCTTTCGGGCTCTTCGGTCGTCCCGGGGTCGTTCGCCCCTCCGCCGCACGCGGCGAGAGAGAGGATCATGAGGCAGGCGAGAAGTATCGCGATTGTTTTTTTCATGGCTGTTCTCCTGTTTTTATTTGAAATATCTGAGCGTCGCTCTCCGGCGCGCTCGCGCGTTCACTTCTATTATAGAAAATCGGGAGCGAATGTCAAGCTGTTTTGCGTTTTGGTTTTTGTGTGTTGCGATCGCGCCTTCGGCGCGTGAATTGCGCTGACGCGCGTGAATTGACCTGCGGCGAATTAATGAATACTTAAAAATGAATAACCGTCTGATGAATAATTGATGACGGGCGCGGGTCTCCGGTGGAGACCCGCACCCCGTCCTTAACGTGCCGAAGGCACATATCACGCGCGAAGAGCATATCACTGCCGCAGGCAATATCACTTGCCCGTAAGGGCAAATATCACTGCGACGGCTCAGCCGTCGCCCCGCCCTGTCGGACAGATTCAAAACGCCGGATTGCTCCGGCGTTCGGTAGTGTGAATAACGGGAACCAACCGTTAAAAATCGCGGATAATATCATCTTGAATGACATATTTTCCGTTATTCTTCTCTCTCAACAAGTCAACGGCGTGCTCGATCAGAGCGATAAGACGGTTTCTCGTTGCTTCGTCCGGACACCCCACATATCGAAACTCGTGTTCGTTGTCAACGAAAAAGGTGTCATACAAATCACTGACAGCCATGAATGCGTCAGTCAATTCCCGATCGTCATCCCATTCCGGCGGATTGTTGTTATCGATGATCTCATCCGCCTCATTGTACAGCCAAACACAATACGTGTTGTATTCAAGCAATAAACGTATCTTCTTGATCATATACAGATTATACTCATGTGTCAAAATTGGTGCAGTACCATTCTCCATCATCGATAGTAAATGCAACTTTACTTATTTCCATTGTAACATCAATAGTGTGGCCAAATTCATCATCGAGCATTACTCGAATAGAACAGCCAGGAACAAGATCATCCCAATAAGAAATAATATCGTGATGTTCATACCCCGAATCTTCGATGAGACAAGCATCACATACAACTCTGCAAGAACCGTTTTCGTCAGCAGTGTTTTTATCATAAAAGACCTTATCACCAAAGTTTTTACTATTAGCTTCCGAAAACTCGACAATACCGTTTTTTGATCGCTTAGCAAGTGTGTTCATGATACTGATAAGCTTCATGGTTTCTACATTAATCATAATATCCCTCCTGATAGAAGAAAAAATCATCATAAATACGTACACCGGGGGTTTAGAGATACCTTGTTCCCAATTTCTCAGTGTCCCAATCGGTATTCCAAAAGATCTTGAGAATTCTCCCTGCGTCATTCCAACTGAATGCCTTAACTCCCGAATGTCCATAATCACTCCTGTTAAGTACACAGATTAAGTACCTGCTTTTATTATACGCAGATTGCGTACCTTTGTCAAGTCAAATATCATATTTTTTTGATTTTTTTCTTCATAACAATAAAAACGCCGGATCTCTCCGGCGTCGAAAAGCGTGATGGCAAAACTCAAATTCTCGCCTGTCGGCTCGGTCAAGCGCTTCTCATCCTGCGGATGAGAGGTCTCCCCCGGAGACCCGCACCGCAAAACGTAAAACGCAAAACTCAGCTCAGTAATTCTCTTTCCTGACCTCGAAATAGCTCTGCGGATGCGCGCATACGGGGCAGACTTCAGGCGCGGCTTTGCCGACGACGATGTGACCGCAGTTGCGGCACTCCCAGATGGTCTCGCCGGTCGCTTTTTCAAAAACGGTCTTTTCCTCGACGTTCTTGAGCAGGGCGCGATAACGCTCCTCATGAGTCTTTTCGATGGCGGCGACAGCGCGGAACTTAGCGGCAAGCGCATGGAAACCCTCGGCGTCGGCGTCTTCGGCAAAACTCTTGTACATATCCGTCCACTCGTAGTTCTCGCCCGCGGCGGCGGCTTCAAGGTTGGCGGCGGTATCGCCTATGCCTCCGAGCTCCTTGAACCAGATTTTAGCGTGCTCTTTTTCGTTGTTGGCGGTGTTCTCGAAAATAGCGGCTATCTGCTCATATCCGTCCTTGCGGGCGCGTGAAGCGAAATATGAATACTTGTTGCGGGCCTGAGACTCGCCGGCGAAAGCGGCAAGAAGGTTCTGTTCGGTCTTTGTTCCCTTATAATCCATAATGTTTCTCCTTGTTTGTGATGTGTATCGGCGCGGAAATCAAACGTAACTTCCGGACGCGCCGACTCTTATAATCATGCCGGGACGAAACCGCCCCGGCAAAATCGAGTGATAAATTATTCGTCTTCCTCTTCGGCTCTCTTTTTGGCGTCCTCGATGACCTTCGCCTGAACGTCGGCGGGAGCCGGTTCGTAACGGGCGAACTCAAGGGTGAAGTAGCCTCTGCCGGCGGTTACGGAACGCAGAACCGTCGGGAAATCGGACATCTCCGCCATGGGGACCTCCGCCTCAAGCTCCTGAAGCTTCGGGTCCTCCTCGGACGGGCCCATGCCGAGAACTCTGCCGCGGCGCTTCGTGACGTCGGACATGATGTCGCCGAGATTGTCGCCGGGCATATAGGCCTTGAGCGTGCCTATCGGCTCAAGGATCGTGGGCTTCGCGGAGGGGATAGCGTTCTTGAACGCGAGGGAAGCGGCGGTCTTGAACGCCATTTCGGAGGAGTCGACGGGGTGATAGCCGCCGTCATGAAGAGCCGCCTTGATGCCAACCATCGGATAACCGGCGATCATGCCCCTGGCGATGCACTCGCGCAGGCCCTTTTCGACCGCGGGGAAGAAGTTCTTGGGAACGGCGCCGCCGACGACCTCGTCGGAGGTGAACACGAAGTCCTCTTCGCCGGCGTACGGCTCGAAGCGGATCCAGACGTCGCCGAACTGGCCGTGACCGCCCGTCTGCTTCTTGTGGCGTCCTTCGACGTCGGCGGTGGCGCGGATGGTCTCGCGATAAGCGACTCTGGGAGCCGCAAGGTCGATCTCGACGCCGAATTTGGCCTTGAGCTTCGCGACGATAACGTCGAGATGCTGCTCGCCGAGACCCTCGATGACCTGCTCCTTGGTCTCCTCGTCGGTGTAGTAGCTGACGGTGGGATCCTCTTCCATAAGCTTGCGAAGGCCGGTGGCGACCTTTTCTTCCTCGCCCTTCTTGCGGACCTTGATGGCCCTCTTGAGGCAGGGCTTGACGTAGTCGACGCCCGCGAGCCTGACGCTCTTCTCTCTGGAGCAGAGCGTGTCGCCCGTGCTGGTGCCGGAAAGCTTGGTGACGACGCCGATATCGCCGGCGGGGATGACGGTCGTGTCTTCGTTCTTGCCGCCGCGGACGGTGATTATCTTGCCCATACGCTCGCTCTCGCCCGTGCGGGAGTTGACGCAGGGAACGTCGGCGGTCAGCTTGCCGCTGACGACCTTGAAGAAGCTCATCTTACCGACGAACGGGTCGGCGATGGTCTTGAAGCAGACGGCGCAGATGTCGCCGTTCTCGTCGCAGGCGATGACGGAACCGTCCTCCGCCTTTTCGCCGCCCATGTCCTTCGCGGACGGAGCGGAAGCGGCGAGGGAATTGAGAAGAAGGTCGACAGCTTCAAGGTTGAGGCCGGAGCAGGCGAACACGGGAGTGAGAGCGCCGGAGGCGATACCCGCCTTGAGGCCGGACGCTATCTCGTCGGGAGTGAAAGCTTCGCCCTCGAAATACTTCTCCATGAGTTCTTCGTCGGTGTTGGCTATAGCCTCGTTGAAAGCCTCGGAGAGTTCTTCGACGTTCGCGTCGCCGGAAGCGTCGAACTCTTCGGCCTTGCCGTTGCTGTAGGAATAAGCCTTGCCGGTGATGAAGTCATAGTACCCCTTTACCTTTTCGCCTTCCATTACGGGGATGACGATGGGGCAGGCGGTGGTCTTGAACTCTTCTTCGCTCTTTATCGCGTTCCACGTTTTGTAGAAATCGGCGTGCTCCGCGTCACAGCGGGTAACGGCGAAGATCTTCGCGATACCCCTGGCGTTGGCGGCCTTGACCGCCTTCTCCGCACCGACGTCGAGCTCGTCCGAGCCCGCCGCGAGAACGATCAGAACGCTCTCCGCCGCTCTGACGCCTTCGTACAGACCGCCCGCGAAGTCGAACAGGCCGGGAGTGTCGAGAAGGTTGATCTTTACGCCGTTCCACTCGAGC
>JAILDS010000085.1 GCA_024689165.1 Clostridia bacterium | reverse complement strand
CCCGCCGCATTTTTTGCTTCCGGCGCGGCAGGATTTTTTCACGGGTATTGATTATTTTGCTTTTTGTGTTATACTTACAAAGGGATCGAATGACGGGGTGTGCTCCCCTTATCGGATCATTCAGAACATATGAATGGGAGGTACAGCCATGGCCAAGCTTGAACAGACGCTTCAGTGCGATTTCGACGAGCTGCTCGAACGTATAGAAAGCGGCATAATGGGCGGCAGCATTTCCGCGTCGCTCGAGGACTTCAGTGACTTTTCGGACGGCTTCGCGCGCTGCAGCGTGCGCGTTTTCGAGCGCTACAGCTATATCGGCGGCAACCGGGTGAGTCTTTCGGTCACTCTTTTCCAGTCTCATAACGGGCCTGTCAGTCTGTCGGCGATCGCGTCCGGCGGCAGCCAGGCGATGTTCTTCAAGATCAACACCTTCGGCGAGGAGGCCTTCCTCGACAAGCTCCGGGAGCTGCTCTGACCCGGTGATCGTTTATCCCGCCGCGAGAGAAGCGGCGTTCTGCGCGGCTTTGCCGCAATACATGTTTTAAGGAGAGAAAAGCAATGCTTCATTCGTTTACAAGGAACCACAACGACCTTTCTAGCGACGCGGGTTTCCAGTTCGAATTCTACTGCGACTGCTGCGGCAACGGGTTCAAGAGCACCTTCAGGAATTCTTCCACGTACGGTCAGCGCAACAAGTCAGAAAGAGCCGGCAGGATAGCGTCCACCCTCGGCGGTCTGCTCGGCGGCAAGGCGAGCGATCTCGGCTGGGCGATAGAGCGGGGCAGCAGCTTTCTCGGCGACCGCTTCAGCAACGAGTCGCCCGAATGGCGCCGCGAGTACGAAAAGGCCTTCGACGAGGCTCAGGAGGAGGTCCGTCCCGAATTCCGCAAGTGCCCGGCCTGCAACAAATGGGTCTGCCATGACTGCTGGAACGAGGACGATGGGCTCTGCACGGACTGCGCCCCCCGTGAGGCCGGCTACGTCGCGAAGGCGCGCAACGAGGCCATGCGCCGCAATATAGACGAGACCGCCGAGGCCGCGACCGTCTGGCAGGGCAAGGTCGAGACCCGTACTACCGTTTGCCCGAAGTGCGGCAAGCCCGCCGGCAGCGGGAAATTCTGCAACAACTGCGGCGCGCCTCTGGGCACCAACCGCTGCCCGAACTGCGGCGCCGAGGTCGCCCTCGGGCTGAAATTCTGCGGCGAATGCGGCAGCCCGATGGCAAGCTCCGGCAAGTGCCCCGCCTGCGGCCACCAGAACGAGCCCGGTATGAAGTTCTGCGGCGAGTGCGGGACTAAGCTTTAATGAAATACCGCGGACGGGTCTTCGGCTCCGACGCGGAGCTTTCGATCGAACGCGAAGGCGTGCGGTTGGCTTCGCGGTACGTCGATTTTGCCGACGTTGCCCGCCTGATACCTCTCAACCACCGTTTATTCGTCGAGCTCGTCACGGGCGAAAAGATCGAGATCTCGATGCTCGGCTTTTCCTTCGACGGCTGCTGGGAGGAGCTGTCCGCGTCCTTTGCCTCAAGGAGCGAGGCGTCGCTGTTCATAGAAGAAGAGCTGCTCATGCGCTGCTCGGGCGAGTTCGAGCTGCCCGCGGAGCGCGGACGCGGCGCCGTAGCTCTTTACCCCGACGCGGTGGTTATCCTGCCCGATTCACTGCGAGCGGTCCGCATCCCGCTTTGCTTTTCTTCCGAACCGGAGACGAACGGTTATATCGCGAGATTGTCCCTGCCGGACGGCCGGAGATATTCCTTCGGCAGGATGGGCTACGACACCATGCCGTTTTTCGAGCGCATGCTCAAAAACCGCGCGGCGACGATACGCGCGCGGGCCGCGGCTCTGGAAAAGGTCCCGATCCTGCCGCCGTTTACCGATAAGGGCCTGTTCAGGACGGAACGGCCCGAGCAGTACTGGCTCGCGGCCTTCGGAAGGGGAGTCTGCGCCGTGGAGCTGTTCGTCGGCGAGGACGCCGCCACATATCTGTACCGCTTCGAAGAGCCCCGCGAGGTCTTCCTTTATAACCTCGAAGCCGCCATGGAAGCCGTCGGCACCCACAGAGAGATCATTTTCATCCCCGACGAAAAGATTGCCCAAAACCCGCTGTACAGGATGGCGGTCGAACGCTGCCCCGCGGTCGGTTTCCTCAGATCGCGCAGCGCAGGCAGGCTGATACACAGTGCCGATCACTCCGAAAAGCTCAGAGCTTTTCTCGAATGCTGAGCGCAGCGCATCAATAATGCCGAAGCCCCCGTACGGTCGGGAAACGACCGTACGGGGGACGGTTTTTGCGTCGCCCTATTTTTTTATGATATGATCGCCGGGCGGCAGGACCCGACGGCTGCCGTCAGGCAAAACGAATACCGCGGTGGTGTTCGACGGCACGGTCACCGTATATTCCATGCCTCTGTCGGTCTTTCTCCAGCCGGACCTGACAACGCCGTAAACGCTTTTGTATTCGGCCTGCGCGAAGGTGAAATGCCCGCCGGGCTTCGGCGCGATAACGAAACGGTTCTCGCCGTCCACGTGAATGCCGCACATCTCGCCGAAAAGCCATTCGACTACCGCGCCCTTTGAATAGTGGTCAAGGCTGCCGATGCCGCCGGAGGTCGAGTTGGGGCCTTCCCATGCTTCCCAGATCGTGTTCGCGCCCGCCTTCGGCATGGACAGCCACCCGGGTATCTCCTCGTTTTCAAGCAGTTTGTAAGCGTACCCGATATCGATGTCCGCCAATACGTACAGGATCAGCGGCGTGGAGAGAAAACCGGTGCCGAGCCGCCAGCCGTAGTCGTCCAGCGCTTTTATCAGCCTTTGTTTCGCGAAAGCCGTCTGCTCTTCGTCGAGCAGCCCGAAATAAAGAGGACGCACAAGCTTCGCCTGACGGTCGGTGTCCAGCGAATGCCGCTTCGTACGCACCAGCTTACGATATCCGCTGCGGACCTTGTCGGCGACGGCGAGATAACGTGACCGGTCTTCGTCTTTCCCGAGGATGCCTGCGATCTCCGCCATGTGTTCCATCAGCGCAACGATGTACGCCGTGGTCTCCTCCGGGTGCGGCGAGACGAAATCCGGGACCGTGAAGGCTTTCACGTCCGCCGGCTCTGCCCATTCGCCGTAGGACTGACCGTAATTCGATATCGAACGGGCGAACACCGGGCCGACGCCTGTCGGAGTCGCGGTTGGGTACCACCTGCCGAGGGTCCCGATCTTATACTCCGCGAACCGCTTCATTCTGTCGTAATGATCGGACAGGACGGTCTTGTCGCCGTAATGTTTGAAGAGCCGGTACGGGATCAGTACCCCCGCGTCAGACCAGCCCGCGGAGCCGTCCATGGGTTTCATGTAAAAGTCGACGCCTCCGGCAGGCGCGATCTGCGTGAAACAGCCGTTTTTGAGCTGCGCGTCGCAGACGTCGTTTTCGAATTTGCGCGCGAAGGGCATATAGTTGAACAGGTAGCTTGCCGTATTTACGAATATCTGAGCGTCGCCGAGCCAGCCGTGGCGCTCCCGTGTGGGGCAGTCGGTGGGCAGATCGGCGCTGTTGTTCTTCGCCGACCAGCGCGTCGCGTCCACAAAGCGGTCGAGAAGCGCGTTTGAAGAGCGGAAAGAGCCGGTCTCTTCCATGTCTGAATAAACCGCTGTCGCGGTCACGTCGTCCGCGCCGACCTCTGCGTCGGTTTCGATCTCCGCGTAACGGAAGCCGAATATGGCAAAGGTCGTCTTGTAGTCATTCAGCCCATCTTTGCAGACGTATTCGATCTTCTGCAGGGGCGTGGTCTTTTTTCCGGAGGAAAGCTGTATGTTTTTCAGAGTAAGCTCGCCGTTTTCCAGCAGCTCGCCGCAGCGGATCGTGATTTTTTGCCCGGCTTTGGCTCTGACGCTGAAGGAAACGTACCCGGCGATGTTCTGAGCGAAGTCCACAAGCTTTTTGCCGGAGGGCGTGACCGTCATGGTGCCTCGGAAGGTCTCTTTTTCGGCGATGGGCACGTTATTGGACGCTGTCGGCGTCACGGGATGCGCCGTTGCCTTCGCGTGACCGCTGTAAGAAGGGCGCATGCGCGCGTCGACGATCTCACCGTCCTTGTTGTCTGCGAAGCGTATCGGCCCGTCGTTCGACCACTGCCAGGTCTCGTCCGTGGCCACCGTTTGTTTTCTGCCGTCCGCGCAGACGATCTCGAGCTGCGCGAGGAGCTTCGTTTCCGTTCCGTACTGGTTGCGGATGCCCCATGCCCCGCAGGAGCCCCGGTACCAGCCGTCCGCAAGTTCGACGGTCAGCTCGTTCTCCTTTTTGAGCAGTTCCGTGACGTCATAGGTCTGATACTGGACGCGTTTTCTGTAATCCGTGATCCCCGGCGCGAGCGGCATGGAGACCCTCGTCCCGTTGAGATACGCGCTGTAAAGGCCGCAGGCGGTGATATACAGCCGCGCGGACTTGACCTCGCCGTCCGTTGAGAACCCTTTGCGGAAGCAGTCCGCGGGATAACGCTTTTTTTTACTGACTTTGTAATCGCCCGTTATCCATCCGGCGCGCCAGCTGCTCGCCCGCAGCAGGCCCGTTTCGAAAAAAGCGGGCTCGGACCATTCTCCCTCGTCCCCGTTTTCGTCCCAGAGCTTGATCCTGTAATTCACCCGTTCGCCGGAAACGAGGTTGAGCGGGTACTGCGCGCGCATGGCTGAACTTTCAACCCTGCCGCTGTCCCATTTTTCGCTGACGATCCGATAGGCGGTCTGCTTTACGCCCCCGTCGCAGTTCCAGAAGATGCGGGGGTTGGCGACGTCGATACCGACGGGGTCGATCAGATATTCCGTTCTGAGGCTGACCGCTTTCATGCTTCCTTGTCCTCCGCGGGGGCGCCGTTGTCGGTCCCGTGCCGGGCTTTAAGCTCCGCCTGCTTCTGAGGAAGGCCCTTTTCCACGTTCAGGAAGAACAGTATCGCGACCAGCGCGGCTCCGGTGAAGACCTCAAGTCCGACAAATGCGAAGGAGATCACCCAGGAAACGCTGTCAGGCTGCTGTATTGCGACCGTCAGCACGCCGTCCGCAGCGGGCTTCAGGTTTTCGAGCGCCGTCTGCGCCGTCCAGCCGTTCTGCGCGAGCTTTGCCGCGGCGTCCGCCGCGCCGTCGGCCGTGATAGGCGCGATATATCCTGCCGCGGACAGCAGCCGGTTGAACACGCCGGTCATTATCCCGACCATGGCGACGGCGATAATGTTGTAGATGGACATGGCCGCGCCGTCCATGCGCAGGTCCTTTTTCCATTCGAGGTGGTCAAGACAGTCTGCGAACAAAGCCATGAACACATAGGCGCAGGGCAAACCGCCGATATTTTTGATGAACTGCCCGATGAGGACTATAACGAGATCGTGCGGGAATATCCAGCAGATCAGCGAGCCGACGGCGTAGAGGATGAAGCCGACCATCGTCACGTTGCGTTTGCCGAACTTCTTCGCCAGCGGCCAGACGGCGAAGATGCCTATGCCCATCGGGATGCCGCCGATAACGGACACGAGCATCTGGGTGATACCGTCGTTGTACGTGCCGAGGACGTAATTGCAGTAATAAACGAGGCCGAGGTTTTTGAGCGTCACGCCGACGGTATATACGAAGAAGTAGACGTACATGAGTATCATGTACCTGTCCGTGAACAGCAGCCGGAGCTGTTTTGCGAAGGGCAGCTTCGCCTCCTCGGCGG
>JAILDS010000096.1 GCA_024689165.1 Clostridia bacterium | reverse complement strand
CAAGTATCGCAGCCTGGTTGAAGGGCAGCACGGCGGCGACCGTCGTGCCGGTAAGGTAGCGGAGAATGATGTTGATGGGGATCTCCAGCAGACCTGTGACAAGCACGCCTATCGAGCCCGAGGCAAGGCCGATGATGACCGTCTCGGCGTTGAACACGTTCGACACGTCCCTCTTTGACGCGCCGATGGCCCTGAGTATGCCTATCTCTTTCGTGCGCTCGATGACCGAAACGTAAGTGATGATGCCGATCATGATGGATGAAACGACCAGAGAGATCGCAACGAACACCACGAGCGTGTAGGTAACGATATTTACGACCTGCGTGACAAGGTTCATTATTATGCCGATATAGTCGGTCGTGTTGATCGTCAGCTCGGGATGTCCCTGCTCCTCCACGCTTTCGTTGTAATAGTCGATCATCGTATTCAGCTCCGCCTTTGCGTCGAAGTCCTTCGGGTACATGAAGATCGAGCTCGGGGTGTCCGGATCGGCGTAGCCTATAGTTTTGCAGGTCTGTTCGAACGAACGCTCGGCCTGGATCGTGTCGATATACGCCTGTTTCATCGCCAGCACCTGCGCGTCGTCAAGAAAGCCCTCCATCAGCTTTTTCTGGAACTCGGTCACAGAGTCAAAATTGAACAAAGCCGCCAGATCGGACAGATCGATCTGAGTCAGGTCGATGTTTTCGAGCATGGAAAGGAACGGCTTGACGTCGAGGTATTTGAAGTCTATCACCGTCAGGTCGATATCCGTCAGGTCAAAGTCGTTGACTGTAAGGTCAAAGAATTTTTCGCCGGAAATAACGTCGGTCGAAGGGTCTGCGAGCTGCTTTTTGACGACCTCGCTGTTCATCTCGGTTTCCAGCGCCCACGTCATCAGCTCGCCGGGATAGCCGATATACCCGGTGCCGACGGAAAGGACGTTGTCTTTTTTCGGCCGGATAACGCCGACGATACTGACGTCGAGCCCGGAATCAAGCACGGACTTGACGTACAGAGGGTTGGCGCTCTGGTCGGAATAAAGCCCCGTCGATTCATCGAGCATCATAAGGTCGCAGTTGAGCAGGAGCTTGTATCTGAAACCCAGCACCTCCTCATAGCTGTAGCTGGCTGCGGAGTCGTCCTTGATGTCCGATCCCGAGCCCAGGGCTGCCATGAGGTCGTTCATCATCTGCGACGGATCCCTGAGCCCGAGAGCGTAAGCCATCATCTCGTTTATCTCGTTGTTGCCGTCGACGATCACGACCGCTTCGGTCATCTTTTCGGGCATGCGCCCCGCGATAACGTCATAGTGCTCCGTCATGGTATCGTTATCGCCGATGAGAGGCTTCCAGAGGTTGGAATAGGTGTCGATGTCAATGAAGCTCGACATGTCCATTCCCTGGCTCATGTCGCCCATCATCGCCATAAGGTCGATCGGGCTGACCTGTGTGTTCGACCCGTCGTCAACGCGGTAAAGGTTCAGCGGCGTCGAATAGTTGAACTGTATGTCGTTGCAGAGTGGGTACATGACGTCGGCGTTGTCGTCGATGTATTTTTTGAACGACTGCATGTTGTTGGAGCTGGACTGGGCAATAAAGGTGTTCACCATTACCGAAAACGACTTGTTGACGTAGACCGCATCCTTGTCGTGGTCCACTCCCAAAAGCGGATTGAGGCCCATGAGCGTTTCGATGAGCGAGTCCGTATTGGTCGCCTCCTTTTCGACGCTGACCGGCATGATCAGCAGGGCGTCGGACTCGACCTTGGAAATGTAATTGTTTATTCCGTTCGACAGCGCCAGTATCAGGGCTATGCCTATGATGCCTATCGAGCCGGCAAAGGCAACTATTACCGTGCGTCCGCGCTTGGTGAACAGGTTCCTCAGGCTCAGGGTGAACGCGGTGCCCGCGCTCATCGAGGCTTTTTTACCTTTCGCCCTGTCGGCTCTGAGCTTCTCTTCTCCGTTCTTCCTGTCTTCCGGAGTCGGCGTATACGGATTCGTGTCGTCGATGATCTGCCCGTCGAGGCATGAAACTATCCTGTTTGCGTAACGGTGTGCAAGCTCCGGGTTGTGGGTGACCATTATAATGAGCTTGTCGTTGGCGATCTCCTTCAAAAGCTCCATGATGGACACCGACGTCTCGCTGTCGAGCGCGCCGGTCGGCTCGTCCGCGAGGATAATGTCCGGTTCGTTGATAAGCGCCCGCGCAATGGCGACCCTCTGCATCTGACCGCCGGACAGCTGGGCGGGTCTTTTGTCTGCCTGATCGCCCAACCCGACGCGCTCAAGCGCTTTGAAGGCCCTTGCGCGGCGTTCCTTCTTGGTAACGCCGGAAAGCGTGAGCGCAAGCTCGACGTTTGCGAGGATGCTCTGATGGGTTATCAGGTTGTAGGACTGGAAAACGAAGCCTATCGAATGGTTGCGGTAGGTGTCCCAGTCGGCGTCCTTGAAGGTCTTCGTAGACCTGCCGTTGATAAGCAGGTCGCCGGAGGTATACCGGTCAAGTCCGCCGATGATGTTGAGCATGGTGGTCTTGCCGCAGCCTGACGGCCCCAGTATCGCCACGAACTCGCTGTCCCGGAAAGAGACGGTAATGTCTTTCATGGCGCGGACCGTGGTATCTCCGGTAACGTAGTCCTTTATTATATGATTCAGTTCGAGCATAACGGCACCTCTTTAAGTGCGGAGCGTGGTTTAATGAGTTCTTAACCGGCGTACGACAGATTCAGCCATTGGCGTTTCTGTCCCTGCCGGTCGCTCTCGGGTTCGTAGTATGATAAACCGGCTCGGCCTGTTTTTTTCGTTTCCGTTTTTTATACCGGGTATCCGGCGAGGCGGCAGCGCGTTTGTCCCGCCGCTTCTCTATCATATCACCGAGCGTGCCCCGGTTGGAATAAAGCACGATAACGGCAACTATGAGCACTATCGTTACGGCGATGAGCGGTTCTGTCAGGTCCGCTTTCTTTTTGGGCGCCGTGTATATGATCGTCGGTATGTACGCCTGGTCGGTCGCGTCCGACGTCGCCCTTTCCCTGAAAAACAGCTTATACAGCCACTCTATCAGCTCGTCCTGCGACATTTCGGACATCTGCGCGCCGATCTCGCCGCCGAAGGATGAGAACATCTGGTTGCCGTCCTCCCCGGAGTTCATGAAAGCGTCCGTGATCGAGGAATTCCGCGGGTCCTGCAGGATCGAAGCGAGCACCCTCAGCACAGCCATCATCTCGGCGGCCCTGTCCGCCTCGACGTAGTCGAACGTCACCGGCTGAGCGTTGTACGTACGTCTGGAGTTCCTGTAAACGAGCGTTCCCATGCCGGACAGTCTGTTCAGGTCCACGTCGGGGAGCGTGATATCGGTTTCCGACGAAGCCAGCAGCTCTTTTACGACCGAGTTGACGTCGAGCCCGTCGAGCTTGCCGGTCAGCTCCGTTATCGCGGATAGATCAAACCCGTATTCGTCCGCCATAGCTGAAAACGGCGAGATCAGATTGTCGATACACTGCTTCAGCCCGCCCGTCGAAATGAACCGGAGTGCGTTGGGCAGAATACCGAGCGCAGTATAGACGGGGCTCTCTATAACTATGTCGATGAGTGCCAGCACAGGGTCGACGACGTCGGTAACGATAAGGCTCGTGCCCTTTCCGGCGACGTATTCGGAATAGGTCTTGATCGCCGCGTCCGGAATACCGAGAGCCTCAAAAAGCGGTATGACTGCGGTGTTGTAGCCGTTCGTGCCGCCTATATGTATCGCGCCGAATATATCGATCGTCGAATTCGCGAGGAGAGCCTCAAGGACGCCCCTGAAAGGCATAAGGACGGTCGAGAGGGCGGTGCGGAATGAATCGCGGCTGCCGGGGATGATGCCCCAGTAGATCGTCTGCGCAGAAAAGCCGTAAGAGCTTATAGTCCTGCCTGCGGTCACGTAGCCCGAGTTTATAAGATATGCGCCGAATTCGTCGGCCGTCGCCGGGATGCCGAGCATACGCAGCAGCGGCGCGGCGTCCGCGGCGGACTGCCCGCCGCCGTCTTGTGACAACATATCCCCGACGGCGTTTATGAGAGCCGTCAGCGTCGAGTCTGAGTAGATCCTTGCTCCAAGCAGCTCGCTGAGGCTGCCGTAGCTTCCGTTCTCGGCGATTATCCCGCTTATAAGGTCGTCCATTCCGTCAACGACTCTGTCAAGCTGCTCCCTGCCGAGATTCCCGGTAAAGCTGACCGTTTCCGCCGTGAACGGCGCGGCGGTCCACTGATGTTCCAGGGCCGTTCCCGAATCCGCGGTAAACAGTCCGACAAGCTGCGCGAGGAGCTTATCGTCCGACATGGCAAAAAGCCTGTCGATCACGCCGCCGGCCATGCCGGGATCTCCGCCGGAGACAGCGCTGGTCAACAGCGTCTGCCTGTTGTTCCTGAGCGTTTTGATCAGATACAGCATGATCATGACGTAAGCAGCGGAGGAGTCGCCCCTGACCGCAGCAAGGGCGCCGAAATCGGGCCTTTCGAGCGTCAGTCCGTGTTCCCCTGCCAAAGACATCAGGGAATCCGTTACCGTATCGGCGTTGAAGGCAGCGTCCGGCGCGCTCATAAAGCTCAGAAGAGAATCGAGCCCGGGTCCTTTGATATCCGCTATACCGAAAAGGCTGATCTTTGTCGACAGGGGTTCGATGAGCTCCTGCGCGAGCGAATCAAGGGAACCGTCTGTCAGATACGCCGCCAGAACGGGCAGAGCCCTGCACAGGACCGCAGCTGGCTGTACTGCGGCAAGGTCGATCAGGCTGAATACCGACAGAACTAAATTCGCCGCCATGGTGTCCGGGTTCTGTTCGGCAAGGCTCCTGTATTCTTCATATCCCGGCGCGTGCGGGCATCCAAGCTCGATGAGCAGCGGTCTTACGACCGTTTCATAACCTCGCCCGCCCTTCAGCGTCACGTTGAGGACAGTCATCTCCCCCTCGCACATAAGCAGAGAGAGTATCGGCGCAAGAGGTCTCAGAGCCGCGCCGAAGCAATTCGCGAAAGCGGTCGCGTCACCGTTCACGCCCCATGAAACGCCATCGAGACGGACGCTGTTCCAATCGACGGAATTTGCAAGGACATCTTTGACCTGCGGCGAAGAGTCCAGCCCTGAGGCGACCGAGGCGGGCGAAACGTCGATGCCCAGAAGTCTCAGCGCAGCGGAATAATCGGCCAGAGACGTGTAAAGCATGATCACGAACGAGCTGAGCACCTCATCGGTATAGACCGCGCCGCCGAGCAGCTCGGAGAGCGTTTTGCCCGTGAGCGCCGGCACTGCGTTCACGGCGAGGGTATCCGTTGAGCTTATGGCGGACTGCGCGCAGGAAGGGTCGATCCCGTCCGGGTAATCGAACGCAAAAGCCGTCAGCGGGGACAGCAGCAGGAGGATCGAAAGCACGAAACATAACGCCCTTTTTGCGCAGCGTGTCACGGAGATACCTCTTTGATCGGCTCGAGCTCTTCACCTATGCCGAATTCAGATCCGTTGACAGTCTGAACGGCGTCGGCATGCTCCTCTTCATTCATGAAACTGAAAAGATCTCCCGGCTGGCAGTCGAGAGCCTCACAGAGCTTTTCAAGGGTCGACAGGCGTATCGCCCTTGTCTTCCCGTTTTTCATGATGGACAGGTTGGCAAGCGATATGCCCACCTGTCTTGAAAGCTCGACCAGCTTCATCTTGCGCCGCTCGAGCATATCGTCGATATTGAAAACGATCCGGTTTTCGGAATCCATACGCGTCAATCCCCTTTCAGAGATCGTGCGGGTATGATAACACTAAAACCGGATCGATTCAAGAATTATTTATCGATAATCGATAAATAAATATGGCAGATTATGTAATTTTACTGTGAATTGATATACAAATATCTATAAACGTCGTTCAACCGGTCTGAAAACGGAGACAGGTTCACTCCTTCGGCGAGCCGTCGGCGTTGAACAGCGGGAGCTTCTCAAGATAAATGATGTCCTCCCTGTCCACGGCGTCGCCTTCGGCGAGAATAGCCATCTTTCCGGCGACCCTGCCGCCGGTCTTGGCAACGAGCTTTTCAAGGGCAAGGAGGCTCTCGCCCGTGGAAATAACGTCGTCGACGATAAGGATCTTTCTGCCGTCCATCAGCTCGGCGTCGGCCATGTCAAGATACAGCTTCTGCTGTCCTGCGGTGGTGATTGAACGCACGTCGGCGGAAAAAACGTCCTTCATGTACAGCTTGGGGCTCTTTCTGGTGACGATGAATTTCTTGTCGCCGTGAAGCCGCGCCATCTCGTGCGCCAGAGGGATGCCCTTCGTCTCGGCGGTA
>JAILDS010000050.1 GCA_024689165.1 Clostridia bacterium | reverse complement strand
AATGGGGTGGAAGTGCTTTTTCCAGCCGTTAAGCCAGTCCTCGGACTCGCTCACGCCGGTCTTCAGCTCGAAATCGACGCCGCAGGCCTTCAGCCGCTCGGAAATGAACGCGCCGATCTCGCCGGGGTTGTCCTCCTCGAGAGCGAAAACATGGAAAATACAGACGTTCCTGTCCTTCGCGAGCAGGGCGTCGTCGATAAGGTCGATATTGGCGATCTCGCGCACCTCACGCTCGAGGTCGCGGTAGTCCTCCGCGTAAAAGCCGTAAGGCGCGGCCATACATATCACAGCCTCGGCGTCGTCGTAGGCGCGCGCCGGGACGCTTACCGTCAGTTCGGTGTATTCCATAAGTATCAGTACTTGTTATGTACGTCCTCGGCGAAGCAGAGCAGGTCGCGGAACTCGATCCTCCGCCCGTCGTCGAGCACGACGTGGCCGGTCATGCGCCCGAAGACCTGGTGCTGGTCGGAGATTATCACCTTCAGGTCGATCTTCGCCGCCCTGTCCATTATCGGCACGAAGTCGGCGTAGAACCTGCCGTCGGAGGAGGTGAAGGTCCACGGGTCGGTGTACTGCTTGACGCCGTCCTTTTCGGGTATGGCGAAGGTCACGTCGTCGAGCTTGGAGCCGACGCCGTCGTAGAAGAAGATGTTCTCGCTCGCGGCGCTCGTGTCGCCGAAGCCGTAGCCGAGGTTGAAGCCGAATGCGTGGCCGTCGAGGTCGCAGTTGCCGGAGCTCCAGTACCAGGTATTGTCGTAGGTCCACACGCCGCGGCCCCAGTCAAGGGTGCCGAAGTCGGTCTTCGGGTCGAGCTCGTAGGTCACGCCGTCGAAAACCACCTTGCCGGAAGCCCTCATGCAGTTGATCTTGCAGTTGTAGTAAAACGCTGTCTTCTTCTCCGCCCAGGGGGTCGCGATGACAAGCTTGTCGCACTCCGGCTCGTCGAGGGTGATGTCCGCGAAGAGCGGTTTTTCGTCGCAGAAGTTCTTGAAGCTGACCTGTATGCGTCTTTTGCCGGGGGTCTTGTAAAAATCCATCTGCAGCCGCTTGTCGCGGTAGGAGGTCGTGCCATCGGAGACAGTGCTCGGCAGCTTCAGCTTGCCCATGGTGAAGGGCTTGAGGACGGTCTCGGTGTGCTCCCACTTCGTGTTGAAGTTGAGCAGCGAAACGCTTTCGAGCCCGACGTAGCCGTCGTCGGAGACCGTAAAGGCGAAGCCGTAGCCCTTCTCGCTGATGACGAGGTAATAGTCCCACTCCTTGATGCGGAACTTCGGCGCCCTGATAGCGTTTCTGTCGTAGGTCCAGTAAAGCTGCCGCGCCCAGCCGGGCTCGGTGAGCGCGCCATGAGGATCGAGCAGCGGGGTCGGTTTTGTTACTTCATGGTTGCGGTCGGACATTTTTTATCCTCCTTTTGTAAGCTGCCGGCTCTGCGGCAGACGGGTATCTTATATGTTGATACGGCCTTGCGGCCCGGTCGTCAAAGGATATCGACGTCCGTGGTGACTTCTTTTCTTCCGTGGCGGTAGAAGCAGCGGTCGTCGAGGGCCCACTGCTTTGCGGAGAACTCGCCGGGACGCAGCTCCGCCGTCGCCGATTCGATCTCGAATATCTTCGCGTCGAGAAGGTCGATCTCGCTGAGGACCTCCGCCTCGAGGAACAGCGGCCTGACGACTGCTCCGAACTCCGGGATGCCGTGGTGCGAGATGATCATGTGCTCGACGAGGGTCAGCTTTTCTTCGTCGATCCCGAGTTCTTTGCCTATGCGCTCGACCGTTCTCGCGCCCATGAAGAGGTGCCCGAGCAGCTTGCCCTTTTCGGAATAGCTGTCGACGAGCCCGAGGTCGTTTATGACGAACTCGGAGCTTTTCTCGAGGTCGTGCAGGATAACTCCCGTGAAGAGCAGGTCGGCGTCAAGGCTGACGTAGATGCCGCAAAGCGCCTGCGCGACGCGCAGCATAGTCAGCGTATGAGTAAGCAGCCCGCCGAGCTGGGCGTGGTGGAGCTTGTTTGCCGCCGGAAGCTCGATGATCCTGTCGCGGAACTCGGTCAGCGCCGCCGCGGTCAGCCTTTTGAGGTCCGGGTCGGAAAACCCGTCCACGACGGCCGTTATCGCCGAAAACATCTCTTCGCCGGTATTCCTTGAGTGGACGATGAAGTCCTCCTTCGAGACAGGGTCGAGCTCGGTGATGTCGCGGATCCTCGTGACCTTGAACTGAGGCTTGTTCTTGTACTCTCCCTTTACGCCGCGGACCTTGACGATCGTGTTGACCTTCGGCTCGTAGCCGGCGGTCGGGTCATAGTCCCAGAATTTCGAGGCGAACTCCGTCTCTCCGTCGAAGAGCACCATGTCGAGGTAGGGGTTCCTGTTCTTGTCGATCTTTTTGTCGCAGGCCTTTACGAGCGCGAAGCCTTCCTGCTGGCCGATATCTTCCCCGCGAACGTTTTTCAATTCAGTGAATGCCAATGTCAAGCCTCCGATATGTCAGATACGGAATAAGAGGATCCCTCTTCCCCGGCGGGATGTTTGTTCTGATAGTTCTTTGCGAAAAAGTACGCCGCGACGAGCAGGACGAGTATCACCGCGGACATGACGAGCACCTGTCTGCCCTTCGAGCCAACGCCCTTTTCGCCCTCGCCCTTGAAGATCAGGATCTTGCTGAAAAGGTAGTTGAGTATGACGACTATCACCCCGAGAAGGATCTTCGTCAGCAGCGTATTTACCCCGAGCACCTCGCAGAGCACGAAGAGCCCTATCTCCTCAACGGCCAGCGAAAAAAGCCTGGCGGCGGTGAAGGAGAGCGATTCCCGTACGACGACGGAGGCCTTCCATCTCTTCGACTCGAAGACCCATATCTTGTTCGCAACGTAGGCGAAGATGACCGCGACCACCCACGCGAGGGCGTTGGCGAGCAGAAGAGAGGTGAACTTCAGGGCGCCGAGCGAAAAATACACGACGCTCTCGCCGTCGTCCCCCGCGCCGAGCATTTTTTTGAAAACGAACAGGGCCGCGATGTTGAGGACCGTCGTGACGAAGCCGAAGAAGAGGTAGATGAGCACCTCATAGCTGAGCACTTTTTCAAAAAAAGCCTTCTGCTTGAGCTTTTTCGTGATGTTCCATGAATCGAACCACGCGTACAGTTTTTTCAAAGCCGGGACCTCCGTCGGCGCTTGATGATATCAGAGATATAATAACACCCGCCGGCGGATAATGCAAGCGCAAAAGCTTGGACCGCAGACGGGTGATGATCATACGAGCCGTTCAGCCGAGGAACCTGCTCAGACTGTCGAGCTTCAGCCCGAAAACGAAACCTTTGATCGCGTCTATGAGCTTGTTGATGAAATCCACGAGCGTTTTGATGAAATCCATATGTATAATAACCCCCTTTTTCTAAAAAAACCGGCCGGAGCCGGTTTATTTGTGCCGTACGGACATTATTTATCGTTCATGGAACGGATGTTCGCGACAAACTTCTTGATGGTCTCGATAAAAGACTGAATAAACGCAAACAGCTTTTCAAAAATCTCAGACATTTTGAACTGCCTCCCAATCGTATTAGTCCCACGAGGGACACTTACAATATAGCACGCGCACAAAAAAAAGCAAGTGAAAGACGTAATCTTAACACTTACTTAACAATTCGGTCTAAAAGGTGTTCAGTCGCCGATCGTGGTCCTTGAATAACCCTTGAACATGCCGATGAAGTTTCTGAGCGTCTCTACGCACAGCAGAATGAAGTGGTAGATCATATCGACAAGATTATCCATAAAAAATATCCTCCCGGTTGAGTATTAATCATACAGATATTAATAGAGCGCGCGGAAATATGCAATATCACCGAAAAAACTTAATAATCTTTTAAGATTTCTATCATTGATCCCGCTTATGACACGGCCGCGAACAGGTCGCTCGCGGAGCCGGAGCCGGGCCGTACTCCCTCGGCGCAGACGACCGCGCCGCAGCGGTACACGAGCGGAATGAACGGGACGTCGGCGTAAAAAGCAGAATTGAACTCTTCTATGCCGACCTCGTGCCTGAGATAGCTGTCGTAAACGCCGGCGCATTCGGTCTCGGGCAGGACCGTCGCCGAGCGGCCGGAAAACAGCTGCGTCAGATCCTGGTCCTTATTAAGCCTGACCTCGCCGAGATACAGGTCGTACCAGCCGGCTTCAAGGTATTGAGCAAAGGCTTCGCTTCCGAGCTCGGTCACCGTCAGCTCCACCCCGGCGGCTGCGAAGGAGCGCCGCAGGTTTTCTGCGCAGTCGCTCTTGAAGCGGTTGCCCTCGGGCGTGATGAGCCTGTATGAAAGCTCCGTTTTCGCGGTCACGCCCGGCTCGTCGATATCGGCGGGGGAGGCGTAGCCCGCGGCGGCTATCAGGTCGTAGGCGTCCGCCGGACGCGCCGCCTCGTCCCAGACGGCTTCGCCGGAGCCCGCGTAGGCGGGGTTGAGGACGGCGAGGGCGGGCCTCGCGTAGCCCTGGAAGGCGCTCCCTGCCACGGACGCCCTGTCGCACGCCGTCGAAAGCGCGCGGCGCAGCGCCGGGTCTGACAGACTGTTGATGTTCGGGTTGAAGCCCAGATATACTAGCGAGTTGACGTCGCGGCTGTATACCGAAAACGAGGTGTTCGCGCCTGTCCCGTCGGAAAGATCGGTGTAGTACAGGTCGATGTGTCCGAGCTCAAGATTAGTGTCGAGCGTGGAACCGTCGAAGATGTTGTACAGCCGGATCTCCTTCACCTCGCCGTCCCCGCGGGAAACGAGCGTGTCGGGTCCCGACGGGACGAAGCGGCCTGTTCCGACCGGAACGGAGGTCCTGTCCTGCGCGGTGCCCGATTTGACGACAGGGAAGTCGAGCAGGGCGACGGAGAAAAAGTTCGGGCTTTCAAGGTCGAAAACGACGTCGGCTCCGGAGCTGCGCGCCGCGGATATGCGGGCGAGCCTGTTCTTGTAAAGCGGCGAAGAGGCCGCCTGCTCGAAGGAATACACCACGTCCCGGGCGGTAACCGCCGTCCCGTCGGAAAAAGAGCGCGGGGCGAGCGTGACCGTCATTGCGTAGTCGCTGACGCTCGCCCTCTGAGCAAGGACGGGCGCGGGCGTGTAATCCGCCGAAACGGAAAACAGCCCCTCGTACATGAGAGGCATAAGGACGCTGTTCATGGAGCTTTCGACGGCGAACGGGTTCAGCCCGTCGTCGGCGTTATAGGGCAGCCTGAGCTCTGCCGGCATATTCCTGACCGCCTCGGTAACGGCCTCCGAAGGCTCCTCGACCGGCTCGTTGCTCCCGCCGGAGCAGGAGGTAAGGACGAGCGCGAAGCAGACGAATGCGGCAATACAACGCGACAGACGCGCGGCATCACGCCGGAAGCCCCGTTTCCGGTCCCGTTTCGTAAAGCTCATGCTACTCCAGGATGTTGGACGTGAGGTAATCTATGCCCCATTTTACGAGATCGGCGGCGAAAACCGGGTCGTCGCAGGTCCAGGCGTTGACCTTCACGCCTTTTGAATGCGCGTAGGCTATGGCGCGCTCGTCGAGTGCGGAATACAGGGTGTCGAAGTCCATTTTCAGCCCGGAAAGCATGTCTATGGTGGAGTCGTCGTACTTGCTGTCGAGGAACTGCACCGTCTGATCGGGGTAGGCGGAGCGGATGTCCTTGAGATTGTCGAGGGCGAAGGAGATGAACACGGTACTGTCGAGATAGCCCAGCGAGTCGATGATCGAGGCTATTTCGAGATTCTGCTCCTTCGTCATGCGGTTCTTGAGCTCAAGTATCGCTTTTTTGCCGTACTTTTTGCAGATGAGGATATATTCCTCGAGCGAGGGCATGACGAGGTCCGCCCTGCCGCGTTTGCCGTCCCGGTCGACGAGCCTCAGCGAGCGCAGGGTCTCGAAGGTCGTGTTCTCGACGACCATGCAGTCGCCCGCGACCCTTTCGGTATTGTCGTCGTGGAAAACGATGTATTTTCCGTCCTTGGTGACGTGCACGTCGGTCTCTATGCCGTAGTAGCTTCTGTTGCCGGCGGCGACGAACGCCGAGCAGGTGTTCTCGAGCTCCAGACCCGACACGCCCCTGTGGGCGATCATGAGGGTTGAGCCCGAATCTATCTTTACGGTATCTTTGAGCTGTTCCATAATTCCTCCGGGCGGCGATAAGCGCCGCGTAAAAACAAAAACGGGCGGATCGGCGCCGTGAAAGCGGCGCGGCCCGCTGTTGAGCACGGACGCGTCAGCCGAGAAAACCGACGATCTTCTCCGCGTCCGCGTAGCCCTTTTTATAAAGAGCGTCGAGGGCGTCCTTATCCTTGCTGAGCGTGCCCATGTCGCCGATATCGTCGGGGGCGACGATAAGACAACGGCCCTCATCCTGTGCGGCGAGGGCTTTTTTCAGAGAATGGCAGTAACGCTCGTTCGATATCTCGAGCGACGCTGCCGCGGCGGGGTATTTTTTGCGCAGCGCCTTCGCGGCAAGGTTGTTGCGGGTCGGCGAAAGCGCAGTGCCGACGGGCTTCGTCAGCACGACGACGAGCTTGTCAGAGCCGAGCTCCTTCGCTTTTTCGAAGGGCAGCGGGTCGGAAAGACCGCCGTCATAATACTCGCGGCCGTCGACCTTGTAGGGCCTGCACACGACCGGCAGGCACGACGACGCCTTCACGAAATCGTAGGAGTTCCTCGGCGTGTCGTTTTTGTCGAAGTAGACGGGTTTGCCGGTCTGCGCGTCCGTGGCGACGATAAAGAGCCGCATGGGGCTGGCGATATAGCTGTCGTAATCGAGCGGGTACTCGCCGCCCTCGTTGCTCAGCGCGCCGTAGATATAGTCGAGGTCAAGCAGAGAACCGCTGTTCCTGAAGGCGACCGGACCGAGATACTCCTTCCTTTGGACGTATTCGGTGTAGAAGACGTAGTTGCGGCCGCGCTGGGAGGCGCAGTAGGAGGCGCCGTTTGCGGCGCCTGCCGAGACCCCGATCATCGTGTCGAAAACTATGCCCTCATCCATAAGGCGGTCGAAAACGCCCGCCCCGTAAATATCTCTCGTACCGCCGCCGACGTCTATGATCGAGTTATTCAATCTCGACCTGGACCCTTACGCTGCGGCGGTTGGCCGCGGCGGTCACCACGGCGCGGATGGCTTTGGCTATCCTGCCCTGTTTGCCGATGACGCGTCCCATGTCGTGCTCGCCGACGTGAAGGTGATACACGATGAGACCGGTCTCGTCCGGCTCGTCCTCGTCGACCGTTACGGCGGCGGGGTCTTCAACAAGGCCCTGCGCCATGAGGGTCAGCATTTCTTTGATCTCCATCAGTCGATGACCCCGTTCTTCTTGAGAAGAGTGCGGACGGTGTCGGTCGGCTGGGCGCCCTTGGCGATCCAGTCCTTGACCTTGTCGGCGTCGACGCGGAACTCGGTCGGCTCCTTCATGGGATCGTAGATGCCTACTTCCTCGATGAACCTGCCGTCGCGGGGATAGCGGGAATCCGCGACAACGACGCGGTAGAACGGCGCTTTCTTCGCGCCCATACGGTGCAGTCTGATCTTAACCATTTTTTTCCTCCGATTTTTCGGCGCGCTCGCGCCGGGATTGTATCTTTAAGCGGCGCTGCCGCAATAAAGCTGTTTTACCTTCTGCGCTTTTTCATTTTCGCGCTGTTTTTCTTCATCATCTTCGCGCTGCGCTGCTGCCTTTTGTCGCCCTGCGAGAGCTGCTTGAACATCTTCTGCATCTGCTTGAACTGGTTGAGCAGCCTGTTGACGTCCTCGACCCTCTGGCCTGCGCCGGCGGCGATCCTCTTCTTGCGCGACGGGTTGATGATGTCGGGCTTTTCCCTCTCCTTGGGGGTCATGGAGTTGATGAGAGCCTCTATTTTGTTGAAAGCGCCCTCGTCCACGTCGACGTCCTTGATCTGCTTGTTGATGCCGGGCATCATGCCGAGCAGGTCCTTGACGGAGCCCATTTTGCGGATGGAATCTATCTGCGCGAGCAGGTCGTTCATGTCGAAGCGGTTCTCGCGCATCTTCGCCTCGAGCTCCGCAGCCTGACGGTCGTCGAAGGCCTGCTCCGCCTTTTCTATCAGCGAGAGCATATCGCCCATGCCGAGGATCCTCGAGGCCATGCGGTCCGGGTGGAACACGTCAAGGTCGGTGATCTTCTCGCCCATGCCGACGAATTTGATCGGCTTGCCGGTGATGGCCTTTGCGCTCAGCGCCGCGCCGCCCCTCGTGTCGCCGTCGAGCTTGGTGAGCACGAGCCCGTCCACGCCGAGGTCGCTGTTGAAGGTGCCGGCGACGTTGACGGCGTCCTGACCGGTCATGGAGTCGATGACGAGAAGTATCTCGTGCGGGTGAACGAGCTCCTTTATGTCTCGCAGCTCCTGCATGAGCAGCTCGTCTATCTGCAGACGGCCGGCGGTGTCGATGAAGACGTAGTCGTAGCCCTTGTCCTTGGCTAACTGAACGCCCTCTCTGGCGATGTCCCTCGGGTCGGCGTCCGTGCCGCGCTCATAAACCGCCACGCCCGCCTGGCTGCCGACGATCTGCAGCTGCTTGATCGCGGCGGGACGGTACACGTCGCAGGCGACGAGCAGCGGCCTGTGGCCCTGCCCCTTCAGGTAATGGGCGATCTTCGCGCAGTGGGTCGTTTTGCCCGAGCCCTGAAGACCGCACATCATGACTATCGTCGGCGGGTGCGCGGCGTAGGCGAGACGGGAGTCCGTGCCGCCCATGAGAGCGGTCAGCTCCTCGTTGACGATCTTGATGACCATCTGAGAGGGCGTGAGGCTCTCCATGACCTTTTCGCCTATGGCTCTCTGCGTGACGGTCTGGGTGAAATCCTTGGCGACCTTGTAGCTTACGTCCGCCTCAAGCAGCGCGAGGCGGACCTCGCGCATCGCTTCCTTAACGTCAGATTCGGTCAGGCTCCCCTTGCTTTTGAGCTTTTTGAAAGCGAGGTCGAGCTTATCCGAAAGTCCTTCAAATGCCATTTATACGCTCCTGATATCGTATCCGATCAACGTTTTCGCGGACAGTCCGCAGCTGCGGACTGCGCCGGGCGTTCATTCCTCGTTCAGCTCGGCCGTCAGCGATTTGATCCTCACGCAAAGGTCGTTTATCTCTATCGAAAGACCGTTGTCGAGGTTCAGCTCGCGTATCCTGTCGGCGTATTCGCCGATCTTGCCGAGCGCGCCGCGGTTCTTCTCGAACCTCGCGACGAGCCCGAGCTTCTTTTCCGCGTCGAAAAGAATGTTTTCAGCCCGCTTGATGACGTCCCTCGCGCCCTGGCGGGTGATGCCGCTGTTCTCCGCGATCTCGGAGAGCGACAGGTCGGAGGAGTAATAGTAATCTATGAACTCGCGCTGTTTTTCGGTCAGAAGCTCGCCGTAAAAATCCGCGAGCATTGGCACGCTGAGATCCTTGGCCGTGATTACCCCTCCCGAAAAAAAAGCTGTAAAGCATTTCTGCTTTACAGCCGTGATTATAGTGCATCGCGAAAGCGGTGTCAAGTCTTTTTTTTGACGGAAAAACGCCCTCAGCGGGACTCGGTCCCGTCTGTGAACACGTTCGCCGCGAGGAGCCTGACCGCCGCGGCCGGCAGTCATCTCTCGGAAAGAAGCCTTAAAAACTCTTGCGGCGTGATGGCCGGGACAGCGCTGCGCTCAAAATCGGCAGTGTTTCGCGTAATAATATAACTCGCCGCAGCGTTCTTTGCCGCCGCTGCCTGAAGGGCGTCCTCATAATCGTCCCAACGCATGGCGGCAGCCTGCAGCACATCGTCCGCGGTCAGTTCGACCGGTTCAAATATCAGCAGCAGCGACCTGACGATCTCTTCCGCCTTTTCCGCCGAAAGCTCCCTGCGAAGGATATAGACTATATTCGGCACGGACAGAACGGAGATAAAGCCGCGGACCTGCAGGGTCTCGCCAAGCTTCCAGACCTTTGACGAGTCCGCGGCGAATGGCTGACGGTTCCCGAGAACGTCGAGCAGCACATTGGTGTCAACAAAGATGTTCACTGTCTTTCGTACCTCTCGGCTTTCAATTTGTCCTCATCGAAATCCGAGCCGATAACACCAGTCAGGGCGTCCGTCAGGAAGCCCGCGCTCGCCTTTTTTGATATCAACCTTGCGACTTCTTTCCCGTTTTTCATGACGACCACCTCGTCGCCGTTCATGACCGCGGAAAGATATCTGCCGAAACTGTTCTGCACCTGTGTAGCGGTTGCTATGGTCATAAGCCCGCCCTCCTTATTAGCTAATTAGAACATAACTTATTTTAGCTAATATGTCAAGGGTTTTTCATGTTTTTCTCAATCGATATGCCAACATCCGGTGGTTATACAGGTTCCCCCCGCCGATCGGCGGGGGAACCTGAGCTCCGTGTCGTTGTTTTCAGGGTATCCTGTCCGTCACTCTGATTGAAACGGCTCGGCGGATATCAGTACCGTTCGTTCACAGATTCATTTCCGACCCGTCCACGTAATGGCTGAAACCCGTGTGCGACCCAGTTGTCCATATGTCGTAAATGCAGTCCATCGCTTCGACTTCCCACTTCTTAACCCTGATCTGCCAGTCGCTATAATAGAGGCTCCATCCGCCCCAATAGGTGTCTGCAAGCTCGCCGAAGTACGTATAAGGGTCTTCTATGGTTTCTCCGGTAGTGATATTATGCAGCGTCGAAACGGAATACTGGCTGATGATCTTATACCTTACATATGTAAACACATAGAATTCGTCGCCGACGATACTGTTGATGACCGCGCCGGCAAGCGCCTCTGCTGAAGGGTACCGGTTTCTGACCCTACGGAAATCAGCCCCTGCATAATAAGTGAAATCCGTATCGATCGACGGAAGAGACGCTGAGGTCGTCGGAGCAACTGTCGTAGGGACCGTCGTCGGTATTGTCGTCGGCGTCGTCGTGCGCGGAGCGGTAGTCACCGAAGGATCGCCTATCCCCAAAGCCTTACGGAGGATCTCCCGAGCGTCCGCTGCCGTTATATAACCGTCTCCGTCCGCGTCGGCTTTATGAAAAGCGCCGCCGCTTTCGTCTTCAAGACCGAGAGCAAAACGCAGAGTTAGCCTTGCGTCCTGAGCGGTCAGTTCTCCGTCGCCGTCGATGTCATGAGTTAACGTTTTTGCGGAACCGACCGCCGCGAAGCAGCCGAACAGCAGCACGGCGGCAAGGATGATGGAAATTGTTCTTTTCATAAAAAACTCCTTTCTCATTTCAGTTATTCATAATCGGAAAAAAACCTTCCGATAAAATCCGGCAAAGCGGTAGAAATGGGTATCGCAGTACCAAATAAATGCAAGCACAGCCTTGTATACAAAATACAGCAAAATAATAATATACATTCATTCGCGTTATACCGCAAAAGACAATACAGTTTTAAAATCCAAGAGTTTTGTTGCCCATTTCAAAAACGATTTCTTTATCATGTGATATTGCTACTCTGACTGTCTGATTGCGCAGAAACCGGAAGGGTCGAAGCCTGTACCGGAACAATCACTTTAGACCTGTTAACATTGTCTGTAATGAAGTTCATAAGTTCGATTTGATTTTTTAACATGGAAACAGTAATCCTCTGTGCCGGACAGACTATACGGATAGCGCGAAATGGTTTCTTTTCAAACCGGGAGATTCGAGAGTACGTTATGTCTATCTTTTTTTTCTTATTGAATACACATGTTATTTTCTCGGCATCAAGAAACATCTGCTGATTTTTGTGCAGTCCGTTGATAACGGTTGTAACAAGCACAAGAATAAAAGAAACAATAAACAGTATCAGTACGGAAAAATTAAGCAATACTGTTTCAGTCGGATAAACATCAATGTGATAACCGGGGATAGTCATTATTTTGATGTATTCCCCAAAATCATCGATTAAGAAAACATATGCCACATCCCATCCAGAAGGATAACCTTTTTCTCCCGTCTCCATCATTTTTCTGAATTGCGATCTTATATCATTCTGAAGACGATATAGCTCACTTGAATCATATCCATAGACGCTAGCAGCAAAAGCCATCAATGGCTCAGGCGAAACTTTCCAATAGCAATCATTGAGAAATTCGGAATAATCAGAGTCTATCTCTTCATCCGAAGCCAGAAAAACAATCTTCATTAATCCCGCAGCATACGTCTGGTATTGTTTGTATACCACCCATTCGATTACCACGGCTGAAACAAATCCTGCGAGAAGTGCAAATACCATGACCCATCCCAAAAGGATCCTTTTCTTGCAGTTTATTTTTTCCGAGATAACGCAGTTCTCTTTACCACCGACAATTGAATCGTAAGCAGAATTATCAACCATTTTTATACCTCAATATATCATATTACAAAAATCATTATCTGAAAGCGAACGTCATTATCAGACCGATAAAAAACGCTATGGTGCTTCCTATCGTAAGCCCGTTGAATACCTCAAAGCTTCCGGAAGTAATAAGGAACATACTTGCGATATCCGCTATTCCGCTGATGACCATAAGCGCGATCCCAAGGATGCGAATTGACATACAGCCGTCTTTTTTCAGGCTCTCGTCGGATCGCTGTTCCGCAGCCATCTTGTTTTTCGCTGAGCTGTCCAGATCGGTTTCGGGGATCGAAAACCCACAATAACCGCAGACTATCGCGCCCTCTTTTAGTTCTTTTCCGCAATTTCTGCAAACCATACCGTGTCCCTCCTTCAGCCTTTTGACATAGTTGTCCAACCTTTTTGTTTACCGAGCAGGGAGCTGATCTGAAGATGCTGCGCCCAGAACAAAGGAGTAAAGTTTTCATCGATTCCGATGATTATCGGTTCTCTAAGCATGGTCCCGTAGGAATTAGGCGCATCGACGTATGTTTCGATATACCTGACGTTCTGCTCTGTCAGATCGAGCTTTATCAAGCCTTTTTTGACCATTGAGGCATCAAAAGGAGGGAACTTGACCATCGAGGGACTTTTGAACTTAGGAGCGACCTTTTCCCGGATATATCGTTCGTAGGCAAGCTCCGCAGGAGTCTTTTCGCGCTCCTGAACCTCAAGGGACGCCCCGTTGAGAACTGCGACCATTTTTGAGAACTCATCTGTCGAAATGATCCCCTTCATCATCAGCTCGGAAATAGCTGCAATTTTACGTTTTGTATCCATGAACGTGACCTCCTTATCGCGTCGAGAGCTTTGCTTGGGCTATTGCCTGGATCTGTTCCAAAGGTATGTCTTTGCCAGACAACTCCGCAGCTCCAGAGGAGCCGATATCATCCACCCTGATATAGACGGTTTTTATGTCCTTCCCTTCGTGCTTCTTGATGATCGCGTTAAGCGCGCCGGCAGTCGTCAGAACGTTGACTGACGACTTTGTCCTTCCGGTGAAATCATCCTGCGTGGCGGACATGATACCTCCGCAGCCCTTGCACTTGAACTGTACCCGAGTTGCCTTGAGCTCCATTTTGTCTCTGATTGTCCAGTAGGGATCGTTCGTTCCGCAAAGAGGACAAACCGGAAGGCTCGCGTCGACAAATTTTTGAGGAATAGATCCAACATACCCATCGCAACGCTTGAATTCGTTAAACAAACCCATACTATCACTCCGTTTTTTTTGTGAGTCGGTTCCCGGCTCCGGGGAAAGATTATCTTTTTTCGACCGCAAAAAACAACCCTCATGTAACGAAATTGCGTTTTTTTGTAACGAAATGAAAAATAATATAGACGTTTGTCGAATATCTGGTTGTTTTTTAAACAAATGTCATTGCAGTATTTCATGAGTCCGAGTTGTAAATTTTGACCGGATGTCCGCGCCGAAAAACGTGAGTATCGGTAAGAAGAGATCCGTGCCTGCGACCGATTTTCTTCCAAAAAAAACAAAGCTGCAAAGCGGTTGTGCGCTACAGCTTTGACTGTGATATTCAGAATTGGCGATTAAGATGTCAGTTTAAAGCCTTTTTCGCCCGAAAAAACGTCCCTGTCAGCGGGACGCGGTCACGTCGGAGAACACGTTCGCCGCGAGGAGCCTGACCGCCGCGGCGTTGATGTCGCGCGGGTCGGCCGACTTCAGGATGACCGAGAGATCGGGTCCTTTTT
>JAILDS010000021.1 GCA_024689165.1 Clostridia bacterium | reverse complement strand
GAACTGTGTTCTGAGCTCGTCGGAGAGCAGGTCGAGCATCCCGCCGCCGACCGTCGCCTCGCCGTTGTCGGCGAAGGAGACCGTCAGTCCTTTGGTCTCGCCGCTGCCGGTGTAGGCGATCGTGCCGTCCGCTCCTGACGTCAGGTTTTCCCTGAGTGCGGAGTTTATGCTGTCGTTGGTCGATATGTCGGACGCGGTGGGGAGGAGCTCAAGGCTGCCGTCCTCGTTTTCGACGATCTGATCGCCGGCGTCCTTCGGGATATACAGCGCCTCCGCCGCCTCGATATAGTCGTCGTTAAGATTGCCGAAATCTGCGATGAAAGTACCGTCGGGCTGTTCCTCGGCGGGCACGCAGCGAATGTCGCCGCTGCCCATGAAGGCGCGGACGACCGCCTTTGAGCCCCATTCGTCCATGACCTGAAGCTCATCGGGGTGCTCGAAAACAACGCGGTATTTTACGGCGACGGCTATCCTCATCTGACTGCCGTAAAGGCTCGTTTGCGCCACCTCATATTGCTCTTCGCTTGAATACAGGAGCATATCCAGCTGTCTGAGCTGAGGTCCGTCCTTCCTCCGTATCACCGCCGCCGCGTCGGAGACCACCCCGGAGTCCGAAACGGCGTACAGCATGTGGACCGTGGTCAATTTGTCGTCTATCCCGTCAAGCGGGATCTCCGCAGTCCATTTGCCCCTAAGGCCCGCTTTCGCGGTGCCGACGAGGACGCCGGAATCAAAGATCTCGACCCCTTCGTTCGGCTTTGCGGTACCGCTGACCTCAACGGTCTCGTCGCAGACGTAGGTCGAAAAGACGCTTATCGCAGCTCCGGGACGCGAGACCGTCGCTTCCCCGATCCTCTGGTTGCGGAAAATCGGGTTCTCTGCTCCGAGCACGAAATCAACGTCCGCGGACAGTACCGCCTTCACGTCCATCGAGGCCTCCGCGGGCGTGAGATAGAAGGTATAAATGCAGGGCAGCTCCACAGGCTCGTCGAGGGTCAGCACATAGCAGCCGTTGTTCACGCTCCATTCCGACAGCGGGATGGTTTCTCCCGCGACGGTCGCCATGCTGACGAACCCGGTCGGTCTCTCGTAATTAAGGTCAAGACAAAGCCGGGTCATCCTGCCGTTTTCCATCCCGGGATCCAGACCTATGGACCCTGAAAGAGTGATGACGTCCGCCGTGGAGGAGAAGCTCTGCGCGCTCGCGTGCATAGTGGAATATGGCCTGGTGGCGAACAGGGCGTTTTCGCTCGCGGCAAGGTCGGCTTCAAAGGGTTCAAGCTCCGTTACGCCGGTGTCGGTAAGGGTAAAAGACCATTTGTTGAAGATCTGCTCCGCAGGGATCTCGGAAAGCTTTTTTCCATTTACAAGCTCCGTGTAATAAGCCGGTATCAGCGCGAGCGTATAGCTGCCGGCTTCACGGGCGGGGCAGACGAAGGCCTTTTCGGACAGATACCCGGTCGCGTAAAAGAGCGAGCCGCCGGTGCCGATGAAGCTTCCGTCGGAAGCGAACCATACGGGCGCCAGGGCCACCGTAGCCAGGGCTTTGATACCGACGACTGCGCCGGGGCACAGCTCCGATTCGGCTTTCGCGCTGCCTATACCGGAGCTGAGCCGGACGTCGGCTTCGGCTTCTCTGAGACAATCCGCCGTAAATGTCATGCGGAAGGAAGCGTCCGGGTCCTCACAGTCGAGCCGGACCGAACGGCGCAGCTTAAGCTCCGGAGATATGTTCCAGAGGGGGATACTATCGTATCCGAACCCCTCCGCGCCGTCGGTCCGCGAAGCTGAAACCGCTATGCTGCCGCCCAGAAGCCTAACGTACTTTGCCGCGAGTGCGGGGTCTGCGTCGGTTTTGATCCCGAGCTCAACGTCCGCCGCTACGGTCCGTCCCCGGATCGTGTGCGTATCGCCGCTCTTGGGCAAGGAGAGCTCTTCGCCCTCAAAAATGTAAGCGCCGTAGTATCTGTCGTACGAAAAACGCGCCGGGACCCCGGGAACGAGCTTCAGCGTCGTCGGTTCGCTGTACTGATTATAAGCCGAAACGGTGTGGGTAACGCCGTTTATGGTCTGCGAGGCGTATACCGTGCCGTAGAAGGCGACGTCGTCAAGGAAGCAGTCCAGCGTCACGGGGACGGTATCCGCTATGGCGACGGGGGCGACGATGAGGTAGCCGTCCTCCGCCCTCGACGTCGTATACGGCGAAGACAGGTCGTATTTGTCAGCTTCGGGGTAACGGCCGTTCCTGCTGACGTAGACCACGTACGACGCGTCCCTGCCCGTCATCGTCGGGAAACGGACGTACTGCATCGATTCCGCCTCGTAAACGGATGCGGAATACAGGTCTGTCCGGTCGAGTCCCTCCACGCGCACGCCGCGAAGACACTGCCAATCCGCGCCGGAGTCCTCCAGCGTGACCGTTTCGGTATTTCCGTCGACCGTGCCCTCATACGAGGCAAGCTCGACGGTCTGACCGTCGACCAATCCGTAAAGGCTGAGCCTGATGAAGCTCTTGTACCTGAACGACATCATGTCGATCAGGACGTCGGGCACCTCGCCGTCGGAAACGTACCAGGACCAGAGCCAGTCCGTCCTGCCGCCCGCGGTCTCGCCGGCGATCCAGACCGTACCGACCGCGTCTTTGCAGCGCTCGGGAAGGATGACCTTCAAAGGCTCTCTGACAGCGTACTCCGCAGTAAAGACCGTGTCCGCGACGATCGCGACCGACGCTCCGGGCAAAAAGCACGTTCCGTCGGGAGAGAGCCAGTAAACGAACCTGAAGCCGCTTTTAGTCGGCGCGGCGGGAAGCACCGTGCTTTCGCCCTCGATCACCTGACGGGCGTTATAGTTTTCTCCCACGACGGCGGTGCCGCCCGCGAGGTCGAAGATCACGCTGTATTTCTGCGCGCCCTCGACGCTGATCGTCAGAGCCTTTTTTTTGCTGCCGCCGCCGGTCTCCTCGGCGCAGACGGTGAAGTTGAAAAAGCCTTCCGAGGTCGGCACGCCGGAAATGACGCCGGTCTCGGGGTCGAGGGTCAGTCCGTCGGGCAGAACGCCGCCGGTGACGCTCCACGAGATCGCGCCGCCGTACTGCGGCTCTGCCCTGAGTTCAAATGAATAAGCCTCTCCGAACTTCGCCGCGGGCGGGTCTGCGGAAACGATGACGGGCGGAGTCTTCGCGCCGGACTCGCCGGTAAAGGTGACGGCGGGCTCGTGGGTACCGTCCGCCCAGTTATTGGTCACGATCTTCAGATAGTACGGACCGGGCTCGAACTCCGCGCTCGAAAAGCCGGTCATCCAGCCGGGGCCCTCGAACTCGTTGTCGATCGCGCCGCCGTAAAAGACCTCGCCGTCTTCATACAAGACGTATTCATAGGGCTCTTCGGCATGGAAAAGCTCTATGAGCAGCACGTCCCCCGGCTCGCCCGCGTACACGGACAGGGCGAACTCGGAACCGATGGCGATCTCCGTCACGGGCTCCGTATAGTTGCCGTCGGCGAAGAAATACGGCTCTATGGCAAAGTCCGCGCTCTCCGCGCCGCCGGGACCGGAAGGACCGCTCTTGGAAGAGAACGACTGCAGCTCGGTGCTGCGCATGGTGTTGACGCCGTCGTCGTCCACCGCGGTGACGTAGGTGAAATACGACCCCGGCTCGATCCCGGTGCTGTCGACGCCGGTCAGGACCGCGTCATTGCCGTCGATCGAGGCCTCCGCGCCGTAGTAGGCGACGCCGTCCTTGTAGAGGACGTAAAACTTTGACGCATCGCCCGCCATAACGAGAGTGATCTCCGTTATCTCGCCTACGGGCATGGGTTCGCCCGAATAGCTCGTC
>JAILDS010000305.1 GCA_024689165.1 Clostridia bacterium | reverse complement strand
CAGAACGCGCGGCTCCTGCCGATGACGTTCTCGTAAAAACGCGAGATGGTCTCATGCATCGCCGCGCTCGGCTCCGACGCAAGGTGGTTTTTGTGCAGGACCTCCGGCATATACATCATGAACAGCGCGTGCCCGCCCTCGTGAAGGACCGAGTACACGTTCGACATCGGTTCTTCGGGATAAATATGGCTGGTCACCCTGACGTCCCCGGCGCAGTAGAAATCCGTGAAAGGATGCTCCGTAAGGTTGAACGACAGCGACGAGCTGCGAAGTCCCTCGAGAGCGAGCAGCTCGTACGCCATGTCTTTCTGGATATGCTCGGGGATCGTTACGCGCACAACGGGATCGGGCTTTTTCGACGAAGCCGCCTTTGACGCTATGAGCGGGAAGACCTTTTTGAGCTCCTCAAAAAAAGCGTCGTGCTTTTCGACCGAGGAACCGAACTCGTAATCCGCAAGACAGGCGTCGTAATAAGTCTTGTACTTTTTGTCACGGAAGTCTATTTCGGCGCGGGTGATCTCCACGACCTTTTTCAGAGCAGGCGCAAAGATCGAAAAGTCGCTCGCTTCCTTGGCGCGCAGCCAGACGTCGTAAGCGCTCTGCCGCGCTTCGGCCGCGGCAACGGCGAAATCCCTCGGGATGTTTTTCTCATTCTCATACTGCCTGTAACAGACCTCGACGAGCCTTTTCTGATACTGATCCAGTCCTGAGGGATCTTCGCGCAGCTCACACAGGGCGGAAATGTATTCATCGCAATGGAGCTCGTCGAAAACGAGCCCTTCGAGCTCCGCCTGTTCTGCGGCGATCTCATCCGCTCCGTCCCTCGCAGCGCAGCACATCATGTCATAGCTGACGCGCGCGGAGACGTTCATCAAGGTATGCGCCCTCGCGACGTGTTTTTCAAAGATCTCATATGCGCTCATGTATATCATTTCCTCGCTTTCACGGGCTATTGTAGCCGTTTTTTGTGCAACAGTCAACACCCGCCGAAATATTACCGAATTATATAAAACCTTACGTCATTATTCATAATTGCGCAATAAAACGGTATTGATTCTTTAATAATACAAGTGTATAATATCTGTTGATCCGGAAAGATATCAGTCGGGGTGGTGAAGGATGTCCTTAGTTTCTGCCGTTACGGATAGTTTCGTCTGCCGTTTTGTCGACGCTAAAAGCATCTTTTCGACAAGGGAAGGGGCCGAACGATATCTCGACCGGCTGAAGGCTCACCCGACAGGCGCTTTCAAACTGTCGCCGCGCATGTTTTCATCTGCGAAAGTAGTATACGGCGAAAGGCGCTGCGGGCTTCAGAGCTATACTCTTGCCCATGAAAACCGCGTTTACCGCAGAAGGCTCATTTACCTGCCCGGCGGCGCGTTCTACCGGGAACCGAGGCTTCAGCAATTCAGTTTTATTTCTTCGCTCGCCAAAGCTCTCGACGCCTGCGCTCAGCTGCTTATCTACCCGAAGGCGCCGAAGTACGGCTGTGAGGAGGTCGTCCGGAAGACCTTCGACTGGTGCGCTGACGCTATGGACCGCTATAAAGGCGACGAGATCGTTTTTGTCGGCGACTCGGCCGGAGCGGGACTTTGTCTGAGCGTATGCTTTTTGCTCAAAAAAGACGGCCTTCCGCTGCCTGACGCGCTTTTTCTCATAAGCCCGTTCGTCAACGCACGGCTCGACGACGTTTTTCACAGGGACAGATCTTCCCGAGACCCGCTTCTCGGGGTCGACGGTCTTCAGTTCCTCATTGATGAATTCAGGGGCGGTCTCGACCCGGACGATCCTCTGATAAGCCCCGTCAACGGCGATCTGTCCGGTCTGCCTCCCGTCTCGGTCGTCACAGGCACCAACGACACGCTCTATCCGGACGCCCGCGAACTGTGTTCCCTTCTCGCACAGAGCGGCGTGCACGTCAACGCCCACGAATTCGCCGACGTCGGCCACGATTTCATAATGCTTGCCTCACCCGAAGCCGCGCGGGCGAAAAAACTGCTCAAGGAAGACTATCTCAAATCCATTCATGGAAAAGGAGTAAAAAAATGAAGGCTCTCGTGCTGTATTACTCAAGGACCGGAACGACCGAAAAGCTCGCAAGGCGCATATCAAAACAATTCAACGCGGATCTGGTCAAAATGAACCAGCAGAATGACCAATACGTTCTCAAAACGGTCGATCTCAGCGATTACGACCTCGTTTTCGTCGGGTTCCCGATGATGTTCAGGGGAATGCCCGACTACGTAATGCACTACCTGTCGAGCTGCGATTTCCGCGGAGTCACGGTCGTACCGTTCGCGACCTTCGCCATCGCCGGGCTCGACTGGGTCGACCGGGTGCTCTCCGAGGTCTGCCACGGCGCGAACGTCGAGCTGTCCTACAACCACGGCGTGCTTAAGCGCGACGACTGGTACAAGTGGCTCTATGAGGTCAACAGAAGGTATTATACCGATTGACAAAGGCATCATAACCGACAACGCCGCCGACTTTATCGTCGGCGGCGTTCGAGTTCCGGGAACAGCTCAAACCAATCGAGCCTGAACCGTATCAGGCTGCGTCATTGAGCTCGTTCCAATGGATCTTGCAATAGTACTCGCCGTCTATGGGCGGGTATTTTTCTTCATCCACACGCGCCTCATTCTGGCAGTCGTATTCTCCGTCATAGGCGCAGCGCAGGGTCTCCTCCCCTCCCTCGCGCATCAGGTTCACGAAGGAAAAGCACAGCACGGCGGCGCAGACGACTGCGAAGACGGCTCCGATGACCTTAGTCGAAGGTTTTTTCTTAAACACTCTCCCGAGATCGAGCGTGTTGTCGAGTTTTTCGTGCTTTGAAAACGCTTTTGCTATGAGCACGGCAAGGAAATAGCCTGCGAGCCCCGCGATAATGCCGGCGAGAACGCCGCCGATAACGTCGGTCGGATAGTGGACCATCAGGTAGATTCGCGAGCAGGCGACGAGGACGGCGATGACCGGGAACACTGCGGCAAGCTTTTTCCGCTTGTCGTGCGCGAAGCAGAAGCACATCGAAACAGCCATCTCAAAGGCTGCCGTCGTGTGGCCCGACGGGAAAGAGTAGTCCGATTCGGACAGCATGCCCGCGTTCACGTACCAGTTCCAATACTCCTCGATACCCTGGAGCGTATTGTAGGGACGGACCCTGAGGACCAGAGGCTTGAGCGCGAGATTGGTGATAAGAGTGCCTATTGCGATGGACAGGAACAGCGCCGCGCCGTATTTGCGCGTGCGTTTGAAAAGGAACAGGATCAGACCCATTATCATTATCGGGATGACGAAATTCTCATCCCCGAAGGACGTGAATATCTTTGCGATAACGGTCATAAAATCGGACTGGATACCGCCGAAAAAGCGGTAGATCGCCATGTCGAACGAGTGCATGGACGTATCGAGAGTGTCGCCGATAGTCGCGGCGATAAGCATCTGATTCATTGTTTCACCCCTTGGATTGAAGGACCTGAACGCTTGCGGAAAGGTCGGAACCGACGTCGATTATCACAAGATAGTGCGAATCTATCGGGGGCTCCTCCTCCCAGCTCCTGCGGTAACGGAAGATGAGCTTCGTCTGCCCCTCTGAAACGACGTCATAGGTAAAGACCGACTCGCCCGGAGCGCCCGCGATCGCAACGTCGGAAGAGGAAACGGAGGATTTGAACGTCTCGCTCCTGAATTCTACGCTGCTCCCCTCCTGTTCGACCGTCCACGAGTAGCCCGTCGAAGGGTTCGCGACAAGCGAGATCTCTATCCTGTCTTCATAAACAGCGGCGGAGACGTCGCCGCACTCCGACTCATCCGTCGGTTTGTCGCCGAAGCTTATCCCGAAAAATGCGAGTATCGCCATTATAAACGCAGCGATCCGCGCAAAAATCTCTCTCACGTCAAAATCCCCCTAAAAAAGCTCAGCAGTAGTTCCGGATCCTCAATATCAAACTCAAAAACGGGATAATCCGTGAAGAGGTCGCTAAGAAACGGAACCCAGATCATACCGAAGAAAATCAGTATGCACAGAACGGTAAGAACAAAGTCGAGCACAAGCACGACGATCGAAATGATAAGACTGGCCTTGCATGAGGACTGCGCGCTCTTCAGGTCGCCGTTGAGCTGCAGACCCGGGTTCTGGGCTGTCAGACGTTTGATCTTGGACAGGCCCACGGCGCCCAACACCAGGCCCGCTATTACAGCGATCACAGGCAGGGCGTGGACCACGCCGAGCACGGTGAACACTATCGACAGTATCCCTATAGTATGGATTGTGCCGATCTCTTTGGTCACGTCGGCCCGTATCGCGCCGGGGGGCGGGGCATAACCGGTATAAGCGCCCGAATTATATGCTCCGGCATTCGGGGACGCGTATCCTCCGGGCGGACTCTGAGCGAACCCCCCGTTATGGGAAAACGGACCGTAATTGCGGGGATCGGTCCCGTTGCCTGAGTAAGAGGCGGCGCCGGCAAAGTCCCTGTTTTGATTTGCAGCCGTATTGGCTCCGCATGCCGGGCAAAAAGAAGCTCCGTCGGGAACGGCTGAATTGCAGTTCGGACATACAGTCATAAAGATCACCTCTTTTTCTGTTGGTTTCAGTATATATTTTTCAGGACAAAAATGCAACAGTCAAATTGATCGCTCCAAAGATTGCCAAAAATTTAACAACTTTTGCGCTTTTCCTGTTTATTTCCCCGAAATGCGAAATTATCCTTGAAAAACAGCTCGGACTTTGTTATAGTCTTAACAAGAAAATTTCGGTTTTGAAAGGAGTTCTTACTATGCCTAAGGTAGTATGTCCCTGGAACCTGATCACTGATTTCGTGACCGACGCTTTCGCCGGATACGGCATCCCCCGCGACGAGGCGGAGATGTGCACGGACGTGCTTCTCGAGTCCGACAAGAGAGGTATCGAGAGCCACGGCTGCAACCGCTTCAAACCCGTTTACCTTGACAGGATAAAGGCCGGCATCCAGTTCCCGACCACGAACTTCGAGATCCTCAAGGAGACAGAGACCACCGCCGTCATCGACGGTCACAACGGTATGGGCCAGGTCATCGGCACCAAGGCGATGAGAATGGCCATAGAAAAGGCCAAGAAATACGGCATGGGCATGGTCGCCGTGCGCAATTCCTGCCACTACGGCATCGCCGGCTACTACACCTCCATGGCGACCGAGAACGGCTGCATCGGCATCACCGGCACCAACGCCCGTCCCTCCGTCGCGCCGACCTTCGGCGTTGAGGGCATGTTCGGCACCAACCCGCTGACTCTGGGCGTTCCCACCGACGAGAAGTTCGACTTCAACATCGACTGCGCAACCTCCATCACTCAGAACGGCAAGATCGAGTATTACGCCAGGATCGGCGAGGACGTACATCCCGGCACGATCATCGACATCGACGGCAACCCGGTCGAGGGCGATGCAGGCGTTGCTCTGGCTAAGATCCGCAAAGGCACCGCCGCTCTGACCACCCTCGGCGGCATCGGCGAGGCTCTCGGCGGCTATAAGGGCTACGGCTACGCCGTGTTCATCGAGCTGCTTTCCGCCGCGCTCCAGGACGGTTCCTTCGGCAAGGATCTCGACGGCAAGGACGAAGACGGCAACATCCGTCCCTATCACCTCGGCCACTTCTTCATCGCGATCGACACGAACCACTTCCTCGGAGAAGATCTCACCAGGAAGAAAGCGGGCGACATCCTCCGCACCATCCGCACCTCCAAGAAGCAGCCCGGCGCCGAGCGCATCTACACCGCCGGTGAAAAGGAATATGAGATCTGGAAGAGCCGCGAAGGCTCCGGCGTGCCGATCAATGAGTCCGTTCAGGGCGAGATCAACGCCGTCAGAGACGAGCTCGGCCTTAAATACGTCTTCCCGTGGGAAGAGGGCTACACTCCCTACGAGTCCGACACGGTCATCAAGGCGCATATAGAGCGCGCGTAAGAAAGGAAGCACCATGGATTACAGAAAAGAATCGCTCCGTCTCCACGGCGAATGGAAGGGCAAGGTCGAGGTCGTCGCCCGCGCCAAGGTCGACAGCAAGGACGCGCTTTCCCTTGCATACACCCCCGGCGTCGCCGAGCCCTGCCTTGAGATACAGAAGGATTACAACAAGAGCTGGGAGCTCACCCGCCGCTGGAACATGGTCGCCGTCGTCACCGACGGCACGGCGGTCCTCGGCCTCGGCGACATCGGCCCCGAAGCCGGTATGCCCGTCATGGAGGGCAAGTGCGTCCTCTTCAAGGAATTCGGCGGCGTCGATGCCTTCCCGCTCTGCGTCCGCACGAAGGACGTCGACGAGATAGTCGATATCGTCTACAAGATCAGCGGCTCCTTCGGCGGCGTCAACCTTGAGGACATCTCCGCTCCCCGCTGCTTCGAGATAGAGAAGAAGCTCAAAGAAAAGTGCGATATCCCGATCTTCCATGACGACCAGCACGGCACCGCCGTCGTATGCTCCGCCGCCCTCATCAACGCGATGAAGCTCACCGGCAGGACGCTCGGCGAGTGCAAGGCCGTCATCAACGGCGCGGGCTCCGCCGGCGTCGCGATCGCCAAGCTGCTCATGTCGCTCGGCCTCAAGGACGTCATCCTCTGTGACCGTACCGGCGCTATCTATGAGGGCAGGGAGAAGCTCAACCCCTTCAAGGAGGAGCTTGCCAAGGTCACCAACCGCGGCATGACCAAGGGCACTCTCGCCGACGCCATCAAGGGCACCGATATCTTCATCGGCGTTTCCGCCCCCGGCGTGCTCACTCAGGATATGATCCGCACGATGAACAAGGATCCTCTCGTCTTCCCGATGGCGAACCCGACCCCGGAGATCATGCCCGACGAAGCTAAGGCCGCAGGCGCCGCGATCGTCGGCACCGGCAGGAGCGACTTCCCGAATCAGATCAACAACGTGCTCTGCTTCCCCGCCCTGTTCAGAGGCGCTCTCGACGTCAGAGCCAGCGACATCACCGAGAACATGAAGATCGCCGCTGCTTACGCGATCGCTTCGCTTGTTCCCGACGACAAGCTCAGCCCCGAGTTCATCATGCCCGAGGCGTTCGATCCCCGCATCCGCGAGACCGTTTCCAGGGCCGTTGCCGAAGCCGCGATCAAGGACGGCGTCGCAAGAATCTGACGCGAACATGTTTCGCTTTTTTCCGCACAAAAGGAGAAACTATCAATGAAGAACTATTTTGATTTGAACGGACGGGTCGCAATCATTACGGGCAGTTCCACGGGTCTGGGCGTACAGATGGCGAGGGCGCTCGCGAACCAGGGCGCGAAGATCGTCGCCGCTGCCCGCCGTGAGGATAGGATCAAAGCGGTCTCCTCCGAGATCGAGAAAGATTTCGGCGTGGAGACCCTTGCCATCCGCTGCGATATCACCGACACCGACGCGGTCAACGCGATGGTCGATCAGGTCCTGGAAAAATTCGGCAGGATCGATATCCTGATCAACAACGCCGGCACCGGCGCTGTCGCCCCCGCAGAGGACATCACAGACGAACAGTTCCACGATGAGATGAACATCGACCTGTTCGGCACCTTCCGCGTAGCGCGCGCCGTCGCGAAGAAGGCGATGATCCCCGCGCAGTACGGCAGGATCATCAACATCGCTTCGATGTACGGCCTTGTCGGCAACAAGATCGCCGGTTCCTCGCCCTATCACGCGGCGAAGGGCGGCGTCATCAATCTGACCAGAGCGCTTGCCGCCGAGTGGGGCAAGTACGGCATCACCGTCAACTCCATCTGCCCGGGCTACTTCTACACCGACCTGACCCGCGACACGCTCAACTCTGATTTCTTCCAGCAGAACGCGAAGACGATGATCCCCGAAGAGCGTTACGGCGAAGAGGGTGAGCTCGATACCGCCGCTCTTTTCCTTGCTTCCCCTGCTTCTTCCTACGTCACAGGCGTTAACCTTCCCGTTGACGGCGGCTATACCTGCATGTAACCCGGTTTTACAGAATCCAAACTATTAATCCTTTAACCATACGGGACAACACCAACATCCGCGGCTGAGGCGTTTCGCCGGGGCCGCGCCCAACAAAATTACTAAGCCGCCTTGCGCTACGGCAAGGCGGCTTTCATTTGCGGAATAACGAGGCTCAGAACAATGGAAGCGTTTATCATAGTGCCGGCAGTGTCAATACTCGCAGGTCTGATACAGGGAATTACCGGGTTCGGTTCATGCATAGTGATCCTTTTCGCTCTGCCGTATTTTTACACTCTTTCCCAGAGCGCGGGCATAGCCACGGCGGTGACGATCGCTCTGTGCGCGGCGATGGTCGTGAAATACAGGAAGACCGTCCGCGTCAGGGAGGCTCTGCTCCCCTCGGCGCTTTACCTTACCGTCAGCAGCTTCGTGATACATTTCGCCGCCGGCGCGGACGAGGAGCTGCTCAAGAAGATATTCGGTTTTTTCCTCATCGTCCTTTCCGCATATTACCTTTTTGTCAAAAAACGCAAAAGCGAAAAGAAGCTTCCCCTGCCGGTAGACGTTCTCTTTATAGTCGCGTCCGCGGTCTGCGACGGTCTGTTCGGTATCGGCGGACCGCTGATGGTGCTCTACTTCCTCAGCCGCACGAAGGACAAGGAAGAGTACCTTGGCACGATCCATCTGTTCTTCCTTGTTAATACCGTCTACAACACCGGGTTCCGCGTTTACAAAGGGATCCTTACGGCAGAGCATTTTCCGGTCATACTCCTCGGCGTCGCGGGCATCCTTCTGGGCTTCTTCGTCGCCGGGAAGCTCGTCGACCGTCTCAACGCAAAGGCAATGAGCCGCCTCACATACGTCATGATAGGCGTCAGCGGCGTGCTCAACCTCGTGTGACCCGCTTTATTATCTGAAATATCATCGATCACAGGCAGCGTATCGCAAAACCGGGACCGGCGTTTGAGCCGGTCCCGGTTAATTAATGATCCACACAGGTTTTAATCGACGATCTCGATGCCGAAAAGTCGGAGGATGGACAGAACGATCTCATACAGCTTATGGAAGGCTTCTTTCAGAATGGCAAACACTCCTTCAGGAGCTTCCGCCGGGCCGTCTTCGCTGGTGACGAGCAGGAAGAAGCTCTTTCCGGCTCCGTCGACGACGCCGTCGCATTCGGCGCTGATGCGATAAGCGTATTCTTCTTCCGAGCTGCGGTCGATTGTGACCGTCCATTGCCTCTGCCCGTTATCCAGGTCTTCAAAGCTCTGGGTAAAGTTTTCGGCGTCGATCACGTCGCCGTACTCGTCCCTGACGACCAGAGACGTGATGCCGACGTCCGTGATCGCCGTAACAGTCACGGCGCCGTCGGAGACCACAGGCGCTTCTCCGGCGCTCTCGACGTCGACGTTCCTTGCCGTGAAGGACAGCATCCTGTTCGCGTTGTTGACGTTGCTGCTGTTCACGGTCAGCTTAGCGCGGGAGGGCATGAGCTGGTTCTTGACGGTAGGGTCGGAATAGGTCCACTTCAGATTGGTTAGCGAAAGCAGGCTGTCGGACTCGCCCGTATTCGTAAGGACCATGAGCCCGGTGGAGTAGACCGACTTGTTGTTTTTGTTTTTGGTCTTGGTCCACGTGATGTTGCTCTTGCCGATGATGTCAATGATAGAGCAGCTCAGATCCGTCGCTGTGGCAACAAGTACCTCGTCCGAGTATATCTTTCCGTTTTTGAGATACATCAGACGCAGCTTCGGCGTTTTGTCGCTGACCTTCTTCATGTATATCTGGACGTCCTGCGGGATCACGTCCGACTGGATATTGAACGCGACCGACATACCGGAGTCAAGGTAAAGCTCGTTATTCGGGCCGAACTGAAGGTAATCGGTCAGTCGGACCGACTCGAGCGCGACGTTGCCGTCGATGAGTACGGCACCCTGCTTGTCATCCTCGTCCTCGGAGAAGGTGCCCATTGTTTCGGCGCCGATTATCAGGCTCTTTAGAGTGGAAAACGTCTCGTAAGCTTCGCCGGAGTACTTGTAAGCCTCATCAATAACAGTGGAAACGTACAGGCCGTCTTCGTCGACGCCGGCCGGGTCGTAAACTCTGAAGGCGTCCACGTAGACGTCGAAGTACTTGTAGCCGTCGGCAGTCTCATAATGGCCGTATCTCTCGGTGAAACGCGGCTGGATAACGGCCCTGTAGGTGCCGTAGTCCAGGTTCTTGATGCTTATGCCGTAGTCGTTGTTGTCGAGGGTGTCGACAGTCGTCAGCTCTCCTTCGGAGGGCTGCATCACGGCGAAATAGAAGTCCTGCGCCTTCGACATCGGGACGGCGACGACGGAATCGTCGCCTCCCTTGAGGGCGGCGTAATCGTAACGGTAGTCGTCCCACGCGAG
>JAILDS010000069.1 GCA_024689165.1 Clostridia bacterium | reverse complement strand
GAACGGAATGATATCAGACAACATAAGACTGCTGAAGGAGCGCGGGACCTGTATCCTGTTCCGCACCCCGCTCATACCCGGGATCACCGACGCCGCGGAGAATCTCCGGGCGCTCGCGGAGATCGCCGGCGGACATCCGTGGTAAAAGCTCGCGTACAACCGCCTCGCCGGTGCGAAATACGCGATGCTGGGCAGAAAATTCGACGAAAAAGGAGAGATCGGAACGAGATGAACAGGATCACGGTCGTAGTACCCGAGGTCATATCCCGGATAGCGCCGGAGATATACGGACACTTCAGCGAGCATATCGGCGGAGTGTTCTACGGCGGCCTCCGGGTCGGAAAAGACTCGGATATACCCAACATAAAAGGCTTCCGTGCCGACGCCGTCGAAATGCTGAGAAAGCTCCGCCCGCCGGTGCTGCGCTGGCCCGGCGGCTGCTTTGCCGAGACATACGCATGGCGCGACGGTATAGGCGACGTCCGTCCTGTGAGAAAGAACTGGTGGTACCCGCACGACGGCCGTCTCGAAACGAACGAAGTCGGTACGCACGAGTTCATCGACCTGTGCGAGGCGATCGGCGCGAAACCGTATTTAGCGGTGAACGTGACGTCGGCGACGCCGATGGATGCGCGGGACTGGATGGACTACTGCCTGTCGCCGCGCGGCAGCACGACGCTCTCGCTCGAGCGTGAGAAAAACGGGAGAGCCGAGCCCTTCGACATCCCATACTGGGGCGTCGGAAACGAAAACTGGGGCGGAGGCGGCAATATGACCGCGGATTTCTACGCCTCGGAATACAGGCGCTTCGCCACCGTCATGGACAACGTCTCGAGAGCCCCGAAGCCCGACGGACGCGGCGTCACTCTGATAGCGGGCGGGGCCAACGGGACCGACTACGCCTGGACCCGCGGCCTTTCATCGTCGCTGGCGGCGTCGGGAGCGCCCGCCGGAGGCATGAGTTTCCACTACTACACCGGAACGAAATACAGCTGCTTCGACATGTCGCGCGACGCCTGGAACTCGATGATCGACCGGGCCGCCGGTATCGAGGAGGCCGTCATACGCCACTATGCGATCATACGCGGCTACGGCCTCGACCGGAAGATGCCGCGTCCGCTCGTGATCGACGAATGGGGCTGCTGGTATCCCGGCGGATCGGGCCCCAGTGCCGGCGCCAACCTCTTCGAGCAGCAGTCGACGGTGCGCGACGCCGTCATAACGGCTCTGACGCTCAACATATTCAACCGGCACGCCGACAAGATCATGATGGCGAACGTCGCGCAGATCTGCAACAATCTGCACTGCATGCTGCTCATCGACGGCGGAAAATGCGTCGCGACGCCCTCTTACCACGTTTTCGACATGTACAAGGAGCATCAGGGCGCGAACTCTCTTCGCGTGCTGACCGACTGCGACTACGGCGCGAGGCTTTCGGTATCGGCGTCGGAGAAGGACGGCGGGAGGATACTGCTCACCGTCGCCAACCTCTCGCCCGAGACCGACGCGGAAGCACGGCTCGACCTGCTCGGCGTCGGCGGATACGGCGTGGAGAGCGCGTATGTCCTGTGCTCCGGCGACCCGGCGGACTGCAACACCGCCGAACACCCGGACAGAGTCTCGCCGCGAAAGGCCGAAGCGGCAGCGGGAAAACCTCTCTTCTTCCCGAAGGCGTCTGTCACCGCGGTAACGCTTCGCACCGAGTGAATTGCGCGGATGCCTTCTTCGGTGCCTTTTTCCGACAGGCCGTACAAAAAAGGCTGCCCTGATACAATAAACCGCTGAGCAGAAAAAGACGTGCGCGGAAAGACGCAGAAAAAGCAAAAGAAAACAAAAGGAGCCTCGATCACCCGGGGCTCCTTTCCTGTTGTGCGGACCCGTGACTTACGGTGTTCACGTTCCGTCTTTTCCATCCTGTAATGCAGACCCGTGACTCACGTTGTTCACGTTACCTGTTTCAGCGCTTTTTCGAAATGTTCATTGAACCTGCTGATCGCTTCTCTGCTTATTTTGTCATCGGGCTCCAGCATGTCGAAGGCATGCAGGTCCGTCGGATACACGTCCGCTTCCGCCTCCACACCGGCCGCCCGGAGCGACGCGACATAATCCAGCGTCTCCCGGTAAAACGGCTCGCCTTCGCCAACGAAAGTGTAGCAGGGCGGAAGTCCCGAATAGTCGGTCTGATGCGCCGGGGCGGCGTAGGGAGACACGGTCTTCTTCGCTCCTGACCTTAAGTACACGCGCCACCCGAGGTGGTTTTTGCGAGTGTTCCAGACCCTGCCGTGATTATCCTTCGAGCTTTCCGTGTCGACGTTACTGATCATCGGATACAAAGGCATCTGAAACCCGATATGCAGTCCGCGGTCGCGAGCCATCATGCAGACCGCCGCCGCAAGGCCGCCGCCGGCGCTTTCACCGCCGACCATGATCATTTCAGCCCTAAGATCGTCGCGATGACTGTCGATATGATCAAGGACGGCGTAACAGTCGTTCACAGCCGCCGGATACGGCTTTAGCCATGCGAGCCTGTACCCTGGGGAAAACACGGTCGCTCCGTGTTTCTTCACAAGATCCATGGCTCTGCTCATATATACCATTTCCTTCATACCGGTAATATATCCGCCGCCGTGGATCCACAGGACAGCGACCGGGATAGCAGCTATCTTCGCAGGTCTGATAACGAGCGTCGGCACGCCGCGAATACGAAGTTTCTGAACTTTAACGCCGTCATCAGGTCTTAATTGAATCCTCATCGTTCCTCCGAAGATCCGGGATTACGGAACTTGGTTTTTCTCATTCTTCAAAACTTCCCTGCCCTGATTGACTGTTATCCGGATCTTCGGATCCGTTTTTCCTCTTCAATTCCATTTTGGCTTTATTTTTCATCAGCTGGAAGACTATCACCATAACAAGGGAGATCGCTGATGCGCCCAGAGAGCATGCAAAGAATAGATTATCAATTCCAAACGACGGAATACAGATCAGGAACAGCCAGTAAAGCAGCACCGCGACGATCGCCGCCGCGGCGGCACATCTTCTTACTACGGAAAAGTATTTTGATCCGGAGCCGGTCCCGTTCCCCCGCACGGAAGGCGGTTTAAGACATGCGGACAAAAGCAGGACAGTTCCTGATGAGAGACAGGGTATCGCCAGAAGCAAAAGCAGCATACGGACAAGCTCTCTGCCATCGATATAAGAAGCTTTATGTCCGGCGAGCTCATTCCACGTGATCAAAACCGCAAAGATCAGAATCCTGATCCCGAGAAAGATTCCAGCCGCCAAAGCCGTTCCGTTTATTTCCGTTTTGCTTCGTTCTTCATTTTTCATGATGGCAGACTCATTTTCTCACCGGTATCCCGGCTTCGGATAAGAAATACGGCGCGATCGTCCGAATACTCATGCCGTTTACAGCATGCCGGCCATTCCGACTGCTTCGGGAGGAAGTATTCCCTTCTCTATGCATAAAGCGGCACAGCCTCCCGCTGCGTCTCCGGTCCTGAATGCGGGACCTCCGACCCGGTAACTTGCATGCGCGACAAAATCTCCACTTATGCATCGTCCCGCCATCATCAGATTGTCGAAATCAGCGCTGATGAGCGAGCGGAGCGGAATCTGATACGGCGGGTGCTTTGTTCCATATCTGCTTTCAAACGCCTTGCCTTTTTCGGAAGAAAGTGCGTGTACATCCGTGTTGAAGGTCACAGTGCAGATCCGGTCTTCGAACATTTTCCCACTCGACACGTCGTCTGCGGTTATACGGTAGAGCCCTTTTATTCTGCGTCCTTCTCTCACGCCGATCATATCCGCCGTTGCGGTAACGCTCAGATCCTTCCAGACGCCCCCCTGATCCCTTAACCCGTCGACTATTTTATGGATCTCTTCGCGTGCGCGTACCATTCCTTCGGTAACATCTTTCACGCTCAGTCCGCTTCCGTATTCATGATCCACCATAAAACCGATCGAGTTATATTTTTCAGACAGGATCGCGAGATGCGGATACCGGTATGAAGGGACAAGACCCGCCCGCGCAATATCCTCAAGAAGCTTCGCCTTTGCCTCTTTGCCGGGAGCGTATCTGCTGTCGTATGCGGTACCGCAGACCGTTATGCCGTCCACATGCGCAATAAGCGACATCGGCTGGGTCGCTCCCTCTTCGTTGCCGATCTCATATGATGCTCCGCAAAGAAAACCCAGATCGCCGTCGCCGGTAGCGTCGATAAAAACAGTAGCGTCATAATGAGAGGGCCCGCTTTTTGATTCTGTCAGAACCGACCTGACCAGTCTCTTATCGGTGACAGCGCCCGAAACAAACGTATGGTATAAAAAATCAACGCCCGATTCCAGGCACATTCTTTCAAATACAAGCTTTGTCTTTTCGGTATCGGCGGTAAATCTGGACTTGTTCGGGAATCT
>JAILDS010000285.1 GCA_024689165.1 Clostridia bacterium | reverse complement strand
TACATGATACGTCGTCCCGAGGGCGAGGTAAAACGCAGGATCATAATGGGCGGCCACGCGGACTCGTCGTGGGAATGGCGCTACACCCACATGGGCGGCAAAAATCTCATGATCCCGTCGCTCGCGATACCGATCGTCGGGCTATTCGTCATAATGACTGTGATAATCCTCGCTTTGTGTCACGTCAACGACAAGGTCGTCACGGTCCTCGGTTACGCGATGCTCGTGCTCGTGCCCTTTGACATAGGTCTGTTCTTCTTCATCAACCATAAAGTCGTCGTTCAGGGCGCAAACGACAACCTGACGGGATGCATGGCTGCCTGCTCGGTTATGAAGTTCATGGGCGACAACGGCATTCGTTTCGAGAATACCGAGGTCGTGGCCATGCTCTCCGGCGCCGAGGAATCAGGTCTGCGCGGCATGAAAGCCTTCGTCAAGGAGCATAAGGACTGGCTTCTGGACCCGAACGTGGAAACGATGGTCCTTGAGATAGACACCCTCAGGGACTATGAGGATATGTTCATCTACAACCGCGATATGTCCGGGCTGTGCCACCACGACGAGCGCGTCTGCGACCTTGTTATCGAAGCCGGCAAGACCGCCGACGCGGTTTTGAAAAGGGCTTCTGTCTGGTGCGGAGCTTCGGACTGTGTAGCCATGTCCCAGGCGGGCGTACCCGCCGCGACTCTCGCCGCCATGAACCCCGGCCCGCCGAGGTATTACCACACGCGGGAGGACACGTGGGACAACATGCAGCTGAGGACCATCGAAAAAGGCATAGACATCTGCCTTGAGGTCGCCTTCGCGTTTGACGAACACGGCCTCGGAACGAAATAATAAGCCGCTGACAGTAAAGGAGGCGCGTTTTTTGAAAAACCTCATCAAGACTGCGGTCAGTCTCATTCTCGTATTCTCAGCAGCCGCAGGAGCTCTTTCCTCCTGCACGCTCGGCCAGGAAGAAGAGGTCGAGATAACCATCCTGACTCAGGTCGACGAAAGCACCGAAGGGCTCGTGACTTACGTCAACTCTCTCATCGACAAATACTATGAGACGAAGCCGGGCAGCGACTGGAACAAAAAATACTCCGTTTCGGACGGTTCCGTCAAATTCCGTATCGCAGGGACGGACGAAACGAACCCGGTGATCGACTCGGTGAACCTTCTCGCACCGCAGGTCAAGAAATTCATCCTCAACGGTGATTTCGGTGATATGAGCGGAGAGAACGAGTACGGCGAGGAACCGGCCGCATCGATCCTTTCAAGGTTCGACCCGGAACTGATCCCGGACGCCACCATCGAGGAATACAACAACTCCGAAAGGTACAGCAAGATCGTCTTCTACCTTTTCGAGCTTCCCGAGAACTTCTTCGAAGAGGGCGCTGAGATACCGGACAGCTTTATCGACCCGGAAACGATAGACGCCGTTTTCGGCCTTATCGACACGGACAAAATAGTTACGGAGTTCGCTTCGATGAAGGACGTTCTCGTGGTTTCCGGCGCTCAGGCGAGCTATAAGAACGCAAGGGTCGAATTCCTCGTCGACCGCTCCAACGACGAGCTCCTCAACGTCAGGTATTACTGCTACGCCGACGTTACTCTCTCCTGCGCCGGTGCGGGGACGATCGCCGAAGCCGGTGATATGGACTGCATATTCTCTCTCGAGTCGAAAACCGAATTCGATTTTGACTGGGAAGAGTGATAAAACAACGATCTTTCAGGAAAGGAATAAATAAAATGGCGATCTGCGATCTTCTCTTCAAAACCGGGATTTTTCTCGGGGACCTTGTTTACAAAGGGTTCGAGCATTTTTCCTCCGACGCCGCGGGCACTCAGGAGAAGCTGCTCAAAAAAATACTCAAAAAGAACGCGAATACCGAATACGGCAAAAAGTACGGCTTCGCGGACATAAAAAACGCCGACGAATACCGCGAGAAGGTCCCTATGGTCAGCTTCAAGGACCTCGCGGAATACGTCGACAGGACAGCCCACGGCGAGAGGAACATCCTCACGAAGTCGCATATCCGTTGCTATATATCCTCGTCCGGCACTTCGGGAACGCCTAAGGTCGTTCCCATTTCAAAGAAGTCCCAGTGGAACCTTCAGTGCATGGGTTTTGTGGCTCCGGAGGCTCTGGCGGCGAAGTACGCAAAAGAGCATTACGGCAGGCATCTGCATACCGGCAAGGGCATGCTCGCGTGGCTCATAATCAAGAATTATTATCAGCCGGACGGCTCTCTCGTCTCTGACTTCTGCTCTCTTCCGCTCGTCCACCTTCGCTGGTTCGTCGGGCTTTTCAACACCACTCCGCGCAGCATCATGTTCACGGACGAGTATGAGACCATAGACAGTTCATATCTGCTTCTTCGTTATTCGCTTCCCTATAAGGATATGAGCTATATCGGCTCGATGATAATCACCATTACCTATGCCCTCTTCAACTATCTTGAGGACCACTGGCAGGAGCTCTGCGACGATATAGAGAAGGGCGTTATCGGCGATACGGCGAACCTTTCGCCGAAGGTAAGGAGCAAGCTCGAGAAAAAGCTCAAACCCATGCCGCAGAGGGCCGCCGAGCTCAGGCGCGAGTTCGAAAAAGGCTTTGACCCGGTCGACGGCGAGCCCATCGCGAGCAGGATCTGGCCCAAGCTCGACTGGATCTACGGCATGATGGGCAGCACTATCCACGTTTACGCGGAAAAACTCAAACGCTATATCGGCGATATCCCGATCCATTCCATCGGCTACGGCGCGAGCGAGGGTTATATTGCGATGCCCGTTGAGATGAACGCCTCCGACGCGGTCATCCTGCCCAAGAGCCAGTTCTACGAGTTCCTCGAGCTCGACAGAGAGGATGATTCCCATACCCTGCTGCTCAACGAGGTCGAGGTCGGCAAGTCCTATGAACTCGTTTTCACGAACCTTTCCGGCTTCTATCGCTACACTCTCGGCGACGTCGTGAAGGTCACGGGTTTTTACAATAATTCCCCGAGGATAGAGTTCCTTTACAGGGCGAACGTCACGCTCAACCTCTGCGACGAGAAAACGACTCAGGCAATGGTCGATATCGCTGTCGGCATCATGAGCGAGGAGACCGGGATCGACGTGCGCTATTACAGCATCTACGGCGATTCCTCCGGCGATTTTGCGCACTATACGCTTCTTGTAGAGGCTTCCCCGGACACCGTCCTTTCAAAGGAGCTTGCGGAAAGAGCCTCCGAAGCCTTCGACACGGCAATGTGCAAAACGAATATCGAGTATAAGCTCTATCGCGATATCGGCTCTATGGACAGGGCAGGCGTCCTATTCGTCGAGAACGGAGCTTATGAGCTGTACCGCGACGAGAGACGCAAGAGCGGCCACAACGTCAACCAGATGAAGCCCGTACAGCTCATCAATACGCCCGAGAAGAAAGACTTCTTCTTCAGCAGGATCGTCGAATTATAAGATCAGTTCATCAAGCGGCGGCAGGTCCGCCGCTTTTTTGTATGCAAACGCCCCTGAACGATGAATAAAACCGGTATTCGGAGCCCATTTTTTATACTCAGTTTTTTTATTTCCTTGTTTACTTTTTTTCTTTTATTTGTTAGAATTATCGGGTAAACGTTTTCGGGGTGATGCTATGCTTGTAAACATGTCTTCTCTTCTTTCCGACGCCGAGCGCGGCGGATACGCGGTCGGGTCTTTTTCCGTCGGGAATATGGAAATGGTCAGAGCCGCAGTCGCCGCCGCAGAAGAGACCGACAAGCCTATAATCATCCAGATCGCTGAAAAACGCCTCGCCTCGTCGCCCCTCGGGCTGATGGGGCCCATGATGGTGTACGCCGCTAAGAGCGCGAAGGTCCCCGTCGCCGTCCACCTTGACCACGGACTGACGCGCGGATGCATCCGCGAAGCTCTCGAACTCGGTTTTACGTCAGTAATGTTCGACGGTTCGCTTCTGAGCTTTGAGGAAAATCTTGCGGAGTCTTCGGAAATCTGCTCGGAAGCTCACGGGTACGGCGCAACGTTTGAAGCCGAGCTCGGCGTAGTCGGCGGCAACGAGGGCG
>JAILDS010000233.1 GCA_024689165.1 Clostridia bacterium | reverse complement strand
TAGTTATGAAACTTCCGCTGTGTTCCCGCCCTATGTTGTATAAAAGAACGAAATACCGCTTTCTTTACCGTTAGCGCGGTACCACAGTGCCATACCGACGCTCGTAGGGGCGACCCGCGTGGTCGCCCGATGTTCCGCGGGGGTTCCCGCCGCGGAACACGTACCCGACCGCCCGACAAACGCCGTGTTTCACCGACCCACACTTCCAAAACCCACAGTTTTTTTCATCCCGCATTTCGCCACAAAACACAACGTCCATTCCCGTCCTGGGTTTTGCCGTAAAACATAACGCCCATTCCCGCCCCGGGTTCCGGGCGACCACGCGGGTCGCCCCTACACGATATTATGCGTCGCCTTTCGTTTTAAAACACAACGCTCGTCAAACGTCAAAAAACGGGGGATTGATAATGACCGACCTTCCGAAACGAAAAAACATCCGCCTCCGGGGATACGATTATTCCCGGGAAGGCGACTATTTCGTCACTATCTGCACGCATGATAAACGACATTATTTCGGCAAGATCGTCGGGGGTGCCCTTCAAGGCCTTCCTAACGAACCGCACGCAATGATCGAACGCCGGTTAATGGAAACCGAACGAAGGTTTGACGGCGTCAAAGTCCATTCGTTTGTGATCATGCCGAATCACGTCCACGTTATCTTTTCCTTTGTCCGGGAGTTTTCCGAAGAACCGGAAGGTCCTTCAGTTTCGCCCGGACTGCCGAACGCCCGTTCAACGCTCGCGGACGTCGTCGGATGGCTGAAAGCTGCGACGACAAACGATTATATCAACGGCGTAAAGTCGGGTCTGTATGAGCCGTTTGAAGGAAGACTCTGGCAACGGAATTATTATGAACACATAATACGCGGCGAACGCGACTACGCAGAGATACGGTATTATATTGAAACGAATCCCGAAAGATGGGCGACCGATCAGTTTTATAAGTGATGGATGACCTGCGGCGCTTTTTTTCAGAGACGCCCGCCCGCAGGGCGAAAACCAAGTGTGAAGTATGAAGTAATGGCCTGCTGCGCGTTTTGTCAGCGGCAGGTTCTTATCCGCTATCCGCTATCTGCTGATCTCCGACGCCGCGTCGAACAGCGCGTCCCTGAAGCGCAGGAAGGTCTCCGCGTCCATGGGATAGTGCGCGAAGTCGATCTCGCCGAGATTGTCGGATATGATCCTCTCCGCCACGGCCCTGCCGAGCTTTTCCTCGACGGTCTGAAGCGCGCGCATGTCCTGAAGCCCGTCGTAAAACACCTTCTGCCGCAGTGAGGAAAGAGGCTCGCCGTCCGCGCCGGGGTACACGCAGAACGCGTCGCCGCCGGGGAAAGCGCCGTCCGAGCAAACGTCGGCGAACGGGTCTATCTGTTTTCTTGACAGCGAGGAATACCAGAAATTATAGCCCCAGTGCAGGAAGCCCTCGCAGCGGTATTTGTACAGCAGCGTCCCGAGTATCCTGCAGCGTATCGACGGAATGGCGACAAAGCGGTTGGGCATCTCGTTTTCGAGCTGGCCGCAGCAGTAATAGGTCCACAGCGAGGGGACTCTGCCGACGAAGGGCTCTATATGGTTTTCCGCCGGGACGGGCAGAGGGACTATCCCCTGCTCATAGTAGACGGGGTCCGACAGCGCGTCTATGTGCCTGTACGCCCCGAACGCGTCGTGAACGAGCGCGGCGCACTTTTTATAACGCCTGATGTGCTCCCCGCCCGGCTCGTCCGAGCAGTGGACGAAGCAGCGCGGCGTGATCCCCTTTTTGTCGGTAAAATCAGTCAGCGCGGAGGCTAAAGACCGCAGGAAGCCGTGGTATTCCGGCGAGAGCGAATCCGTCTCCCAGCCGAACACGCGCCTTAGGCCTTCGGGCGTTTCGGCGAGCACCTTCGGCGCGGCGACGGCGCCCCACTGCGTGAAAAAGTGCGAGAATTCGAAATGGTCTATGCCCGCGTCCAGAGCCAAGGAGATCCATTTTTCGAGCATCGAAAAGTCGAATCCCCAGCCGTTTTCGGTCTTTTTCACGCCGACGAGCTGCACCGTCGGCCGTTCGCTGCCGACCTCCGTGTCGAGCGGGGGCGTGAAAAGCGGAGTGAGGATGCAGTTGACGCCGTGCCGGCCAGCGTTTTTCATATAAGCCGAAACGATCCGCCAGTATTTTTCACCGAAAACCGGCGCGTCGTAATACGTCGAAAGGCAGTCCGAATGGAACCAGTCCGTGTGGATAAGGGTCTGTTTCCGAAGTTGTACCGGCGAGACCTTTACGGTAAACGGCTTTTCGACGGTCTCTGAGCCGTCCGAAACGGTCAGGAGCATGTCGTACGTCCCGGCGGGCGCGTCCGAGGTATCGACCCCGACCCACAGGGCATACGCCCTGCCCGCCGAAACGCGCAGCGGGGCGCTGTACGGCTCCAGAAGGTCCGGGAAAAGCCCCGGCTCTTTCCTTAGCAGCGTGCTTCTCTTCACGCCCTCATAGGCGGGAAGAGAGACGAAAACCTCCCGGACGGCGTATAAACGGCACGGCAGAGCCCCGGAGCAGTCGACGGAGAGCTCAAGCTCCCGGTCGGAGCGCAGGCAGAGCTGAAGGCTGCCCTTTTCGCCGGAAAAAAGCCGCAGCTCGTCCCGTTCCGGCGGAAAAACGGCGTCGTCGGAAAAGATCTTGTGCAGAGAATCGCAGATCCTTGTTTCAAGCATACAGAAACCTCCCTTGCTTTGTTCGGACGGATATGTTAAGATGATTCCGAGAGGAGAATCAAATAATGGATATTATAAGATGCAGCGGCACTGATTTTATCGATCCCTCCGGCAGGACCCGCTTTTTTCACGGCATAAACCTGTGCGACAAGGGCGTCATGCGGGAGGACGGGAAACGGGAATACGTACGCAGCTGGGACGAAGGTATCTTTGAGTCGATCCGCGCCTGCGGCTTCAACTGCGTCAGGCTCGGCATAACCTGGGACGCGGTCGAGCCTCAGCCCGGCGTTTACGACGACGATTATATCGCCTGCGTCGACGCGACCGTCAAACGCCTCGCCGAAGCCGGAGCCTACGTCTACCTGGACATGCATCAGGACCTGTACACCGGCTCCGACGGGGGCATGGGCGACGGCGCCCCGGCGTGGGCGTGCATGACGGGCGGCAGGGAATTCAGGAAGCCCGTCGCCGTCTGGGCCGAGGGCTACTTCCTGGATAAAGCCGTCTGGAACTGCTTCGACGCCTTCTGGTCGAACGCCGTCCTTCCCCAGACCGGCCGCGGGCTGCGCGACATGTACTGCGACATGCTCTCGCACCTCGCGGAAAAACTCGGCGGCAATGAGAACATCCTCGGCTGGGACGTGCTCAACGAGCCCTTCCCGGGAACGGTCGGCGGGAAGATATTCCGCCGCATCGTCACCGGCGGGGTCGGCGCGCTCCTCTTCAGCCGCTCGATAAAACCCGTAAAGGGGATCAGGCTCCTTCTGAATGAGAAGACCCGCAGAGAGGGAATGGACCTTCTTTCCGGCAGGCTGCTGCGCAAGGCGACCTCCGGCGGCGACGAGCTGCTCGAAAAATTCGACCGCGAGTTCTATTCGCCCTTCATGCGCGCCTGCCGCGACGCCGTAAGAAAAAGCACCCCGCGCGGCGTGATATTCATAGAGGGCGACTACTGGTCAAACAGCTCGATACCGTCCGGGACACAACCCATACCCGAAGAGCCGGACCAGGCGTTCACCCCGCACGGCTATGACCTGATGGTCGACACGCCCGCCTACAAATATGCCTCCGACGAGCGTGTGCGGACGATCTTCCGCGAGCACAGAAAGACCCAGCTGAGGCTCGGCTGCCCGGTGCTCGTAGGTGAATGGGGCGGCTTTTCCGACGGGACGGAGTGGCTGCCGCACATAAAGGAGACCCTGAGGATGTTCGACGGCTACCTCTGGTCGGACACCTACTGGTGCTATTACGAGGGCTTTTTCGACTCCCCGGTCATAAGCGTCATCAAACGCCCGTACCCGCAGGCGGTCGACGGCAAGGTAAAGGAATACTCGTACGATTGCGAAAAAAAGGAACTGCGGCTCGTATTCGACTCCCGCGGAGAGTCCGAGACGCTCATATACCTGCCGGCGGCGCCGGAAAAGGTCGAGGGCGCCGAAGGATCCTCATTCGACGGTAGGCTCCTGTCGCTGCGGTGCAAAGAGGGCAGATCGGAGATCCGCGTGACTCTACAGCAGCAGCAGGGCGAGGATACCGGCGAAGGACACGACGACTGATATGACCTCGCGCCTGTTCGGCTTCTGAGGGGTCAGAAAGCCTATCAGCGTCGAAACTATCATCGACCCGCCGGTTATGAACGGGTACTGGGCGGAAGCGGGCAGCCCGACGAGGGCCTTGAGGATCAGCAGGTTCGCGCCGGACGAGCATACGCCGTGCCCGAAGGCGAAATAAAACGAGCGTTTCAGCCCGTTTATACGTGGCCGTCTGGTGATGAACAGCGCAGCCGCGCTGACGCAGAGGATTATTATCGAGGTCAGAAGCGAGTAGCCCGCCGCGGAGGCCTTGGGCTGGGAGCTGTCGGTAAATATCTTCGAGATGATCCCGTTCATGCCGTTGAGCGTGAACAGACCGGCGTACCAGTACCAGCCGCCCTTCTTTTCACCCTTTCCGACGGTCAGGAAAAGCGCCGCCGCGGTCGCTGCGAAGCACAGCGCCTTGCCGAGGGTCAGCTTCTCCCCGAAAAACAGCAGTCCGCCGGCAAAGGGCACCGCCATACCGCCGAGCATCATGAACACGGAATAAAGCGAAAGGTCTATCTTCATCAGGGCCTTGGCGGAGCAGAACGTCAGCACCAGCCCGTTTGCCGCCGACCAGAGGCTCATCAGGAACGTGAACAGCGTGAACTCGAACCGGAACCCGTTGACGATGAAAAGCAGGACGCACGCCGCAAGGTAGCTGAGCGTGTTGAAGCAAAGGGCGTTCCTGAAAGAATCGCCCGTCCTGCGGATAAAGCCGCTGTTGAAAAGGAACTGGCAGCCGATCAGCCCGTCCGCCGCGGCAAGCATCAGATAACCCGTCAAACCGTGATCCCTCCGTTGATCCCACGCCGTAAAACAGAACGGCGCATGTGCACATTATATACTCCCGGCGCGGATTTGCAAGCGGAAACGCTCATTCGTCCCGTTCTCCGCCGAAAATCGCTCCGGACAGAAACGACCGATATTAAGGGAGGTCCGACATGAAAAAAACGCTCTCTGTGCTTCTTGCCGCAGTCCTCATCCTGTCTCTGGGCGTATCCGCGTTCGCGGCTGAAGAGACGAAGATATTCTTCGACTCCTCTTCCGAAACGCTCAGGATCGTCGTTCCCGACTCCGCCTCGGAGTCCGTCAGCTTCGCCGCCGAGACCCTCAGCGGCTATATCGGAAGGATCACCGGCTTCACGCCCGAGGTATCTCCCGCCGCCGCGGCGCTTCCCGCCGTCGAGAGCGAAAAGGTTATCTGGCTGTCCGACGCCATTTCGATCTCAAGCGCCAAAGTCGGCTCATACGGGCTCATCTGGCTTGAGACCGACCCGTCGACCTTCATCATCGAGGGACTGGGCGCGCGCGGCGTCATCAACGGCGTCTACGCGTTTCTCCGGGAATTGTGCGGGGTGAATATCTATTCTGCGGACGTGAAGACGGTACCCGAAAGCGCGACGATCTCCGCGCCCTACCCGTACGCGCACCGCCACAACCCGACCCTTGAGTACGCGGACACCGACTGGATAAGCCCTCACGACCTGGAGTTCGCCCTCGCCAACGGGCTCAACGGCACGTACAGCCCGCTGGAGACCGTACACGGCGGCAAGGTCAAATACATCTGGTTCTGCCACTCTCTCACGGGCGGCATCGTTCCGCAAAACGAGCTTTTCGAGTCTCACCCGGAGTACTACGCGCTGACCGAAAGGGCCGGGAAGCGTGAGGCCACGCAGCTCTGCCTTTCGAATCCGGAAGTCGTCGAGCGCGCGAAAAAGGACGTCCTCGACGCGCTTGAAAGAGAGTATGACCCGGACGCGGCGCTGAACATCGTTTCCGTCACCCAGGCCGACAACCAGAACTACTGCGTCTGCGAGAACTGCAGCGCCATAGCCGAACAATACGGCGGGCAGAGCGGGCTCATGATCTGGTTCGTCAACCAGATCGCCGACGCCGTGCGGCCGGATTACCCCGACGTGGTCGTAGACACCTTCGCCTATCAGTACACCCGCCACGCGCCGACAGGGATAAAGCCGAGAGACAACGTCTGCGTGCGTCTGTGCACGATAGAATGCTGCTTCGCCCACACGCTCGACGACCCTGACTGCAGGATCAACGTCGAGCTCATGAAGGACCTCTCCGACTGGAGCAATCTTACTAAGAGGCTCTACGTCTGGGACTACGTCACCAACTTCGTCAAGACTCTTTGCTTCTTCCCGAACTTCGGGGTCATCCGGCAGAACATCAACACCTTCCGCGAGAACAGCGTCGTCGGTATCTATGAGGAGGGCGCCTACTACGCCTCGCAGTGCGACAGCGAGCTGTACGACCTGAGAGCCTACCTGCTCGCCCGCGACATGGAAGACGTCCTTACCGAGGAAGACCAGGAAGAGCTGACACGGGGCTTCTGCGAGGCTTACTACGGCGCCGGGGCGGAAGAAATGCTCGAACTGCTGAGCTTTCTGACGGAGCACGCCGGCAATGACGAAGGGCATCTGCAGATCTATTACGGTATGGCCGATTCGCTCCACGGCGTCACCGAGGACGACGTGAAGAAGGTCGACGCGCTGTTCGCTTCGGCCTATGAAAAAACCGCCGACGCCCCCGACGCCGCTGCGCGTATCAAAAAGGCTGAGCTGAGCTGGCGTTACTATAAGGCATCGGCGAGAACGGGCGAATTCAAGAGCTTTTTGGGTATATCCGATTACGCCGAGAACAAAAAGCTGTATGAAGACACCCTCGCCATGGGCATAACCCGCTTTTCCGAGGGCGCGGTATTCTCCGACGTCAAGCCCTCTTTCTTCACCACTCCCGACGACTGGTTCGGCGGCGACAGCAAGGACTGGGTACCGGCAGCGACGATCCCCCAGCTCTCCGTACTCGCGGTCCTCGTCCTGTTCGCGTTCGTCCTCGGACTCATCAAAAAGAAGCCCGCTTATTCCTTCGCCGCGCTCGTCCTGCTGCCTGTCGCGGTCTTTACCGGCGCGTGGTCCGGCAGGCTTTTCGTTGACTGGGACAACCTGCCCCTGTACTCTCTCGCGGACGCCTGCATGCTGCTGACCGTCGCCGCCTACTGCTTCACGGCGGCCTGCGCGAAAAACGGCTTTGCAGTACCGAAGGGCAAAAAGCTTGCGCTGTCGGTCTTCCTGTCGCTGCTCATCGCCGCACTGCCGTACGAGCTCATAGTGCTTCTGATAAACACCATCATCCATCACGGATTAAGACCGGTGTTTTCGATCACGGTCTCGTCCTACTGCCAGATCCTCGTCATCTGCGCGTGCCTCGTCACGGTGATCGTTTCGCTTTTCAGAATAAAACGCGGCGGAAAAAAAGAACAGTGATCCGCGCGGGATCTGCCGGCTGCGTTGACTTTTCCCTACCGGCGGAGTAAAATATACTGACAGTCAGGTCGTCTGCCGGCCGCCTCGCTGCGGCCCGAAAAGGAGAAGCTTATGAAAAAAGCATGGATCATACAGGGCGGATGGGACGGTCACGAGCCCGTCGCGGTCTCCGAGCGCTTCGCCGGGCTGCTGCGCGGCGAGGGCTTCGAGGTCGAGATCTTCGACACGCTTCAGGTCATGGCTGACAGAAGGGATGAGCTCAACGAGCTCGACCTGCTCGTCCCGGTGTGGACGATGGGTTCCATCACCGGCGAACAGTCCGGAGCCGCGGCGGAGGCCGTCGGCAAGTACGGCGTGGGCCTCGCGGGCTGCCACGGAGGCATGTGCGACTCCTTCCGGCAGGACACCGAGTGGCAGTTCATGACCGGCGGCCAGTGGGTGTCTCACCCCGGAGGCGACGGCACGAAATACCGCGTAAACATAAAAAGAGGCTCCTCCCCGCTGGTCGAGGGCATAAACGACTTCGAGGTCTGTACGGAACAGTATTACGTCCACGTCGACCCCGCGAACGAGGTCCTCGCGACCACGCGCTACCCTGTGGTCAACTACTACCACGCCGCCAACGGCGAGG
>JAILDS010000210.1 GCA_024689165.1 Clostridia bacterium | reverse complement strand
GGGCATATCTATCTCTTTGCCGAAGCGCTGAAGGTACCTTATCGACAGCGACAGGCCGAATTTTTCGATCTGGTTGCCCGCGTCGTTGATGTAGAACTCGCGCTCGGTCTCGAAGCCCGCTGCAGTAAGCAGGGACGCGAGGCTGTCACCCAGAGCGCCGCCCCTGGCATTGCCGATGTGCATCGGGCCGGTGGGGTTGGCGGAGACGAACTCGACGAGCGCCCTTTTGCCCGTGCCGACGCCGCTTTTGCCGTAATCGGCGCCCTGTTCGAGGACTTGGCGCACGACGTCGACGTAGTAGGAGTCGGACAGGGTGAAATTGATGAAGCCGGGACCGGCGGAGGCGGCGGACTCGACGTAGGTGCCCGAGAAATCGAACCTTTCGCACAGGGCGGCGGCTATCTTCGCCGGGGCGGTGCGGAAGGTCCTCGCGCCGACGAGCGCGGCGTTGGTCGAAAGGTCGCCGTTTGCGCGGTCGGCGGGTATCTCCACCGTGAAGGCAGGCAGCTCCGCTCTTGTCAGAGCGCCGTCCTCAAAAGCCTTTTCAAAGGCGTTTTTAACAAGTGTTTTTATTTGCTGTTCGGCTTTGTCCGCGATGCAGTTCATTCCTCTTCCTCCGAGGATAATCCCTCAAATGATATTTCCATTTTGGTGCGGCAGATCGTGCCGGTCTCGTGGTCGATAAGATAGTCCACGAACAGGGCGCCGCCGTTTTCGTCAAGCTCGAAATCTATCGTCAGCCCGGTGACGGTCACCGTGAACGAGCCGAACGGCGTGGCGTAGTTGCAGTAGTGCGTGCGGTGCGGCTCGATGGTCAGCTCGCTTTCGAGCGCGCCGTCTCTGACGATGTTGACGCGGTCCGAATTGAAAAGGATAACGGTCGAGGTGTTGTCAAAACCGTTGTACTTCTCGGAAAAAGACAGCGTGTAATTGCCGTTCTCGCCCGAAAAAGAACCCGGCATGGTCTGGTCTATGCGTTCTCTCTCGTTTTCGGAATCCCTGGTCCCTCTGAGCCTGATTACAGCTTCCAAATCAGTCCTCCGCGGCCGGGCGACGGCCGATGTCGAGCCGTATGGTAAGTATGTTCCGGTCCCCGTCGCGCACGTACTCGACGGAGTCCATGTTTTTCTTGACGAGAAAGATCCCGAGCCCGCCGATGCGCCTCTGCGCGGCGGGAAGAGTCACGTCGGGGTCTTCCTTTTTCAGCGGGTCGTAATATATGCCGGAATCCGAAAAAACGACGGTGACGACGCCGTTCTGCTCGCCGATCTCGATCTGAGCGAGCCCTTTTACACCGGGCGGGTATGCGTAGGAGGCTATGTTGACGAAGATCTCCTCGACGCAGAGATCGAACTTCATCCGCGCCCGCAAAGGGCAATCGACTGTGTCAAGAAAGTCGTCGACGAAAGCCGTGACTTCGGGCAGTCTGGCGGTTTCGGCGGGAATGGTCAGTTTCATCCGTGTCCCTCAAAAATAAAGCTTGTCCTGGGCGGGCACGAGCCTTACGAGCGTGTCCCGGCAGAATTCTATGATCTTTGCGGAGTACTCGTCGCCGGGCTTTGCCCTTCGTTCGGTCCTTCTGAGGAGTCGGGCGTAGCCGATGACCGCCGCTTTTTCTTTGACGCCGTTTACGAAAGCCTCGTCCGCGTCCGGGAAATAATACCGGAAGGTCGCGTTAAGGAAGGTCTGGGCCTGCTCGTAGGTGATCCCCAAGAATTCATACACGTTGTTCCTGTCAACGCAGGAAAAACCCTCGTAGGCAAGGAATATGGCGGCGAACTCGAAGATCGGGTGCCCCATAGAGAGAGTGTCCATATCGATGAGCAGGTTCTCGCCGTTCTGGCGCATGATGTTTTTGATATGGTAGTCGCCGTGGAGCATGTTGAGCGTGTCGGGTATCTCGGAAACGAGGCGGACGAGCTTTTCGCCCACGTCCTGAGGAAGACGGTCCCTGCAGTATTCTGCCCAAACGAGCGCCTCCGCCTTTTTGTCGGGCAGCTCGCCGGGTTTGAGGATAGTCGAATGGATTATCTTAAGGATATCTGCGCTGTCCTTCGCGAGCTCCTCAGTCATCGAGGGGTCGGCGATCATGAGCTTTGCGAAGGATTTTGCGTTGAGGAGCTCGAAAACGGAGCCGTAGAGGTCGCCGACCTGAACGACGTCGTAGGGTATCGCAGTGGGAACGCCCATGACGAATGCTTTCCGGGCAAGCTCCCGCTCGTTGTGTATCTCCTCAAGGGCGTCGTGGTTTTTATAGACCTTGACGATCGTGTCGGGGTCCAGCCTGTACACGATGCCGTTCGCGCCCTCGCCGATGACCTCGCAGCCTTCTATGCTGACCTTGCGGTAGGCCTTGGAAATGCTCATCATCTCCGTAAAGCCGGTCATGTCGAAGATCTCATAAACGTCGGTCGAAGCATTGATTATGCTCGTGTCGGCATTAGATTTTTTGAGCCTGAGAATGACCCTGAGCCCCGCGCTGGAGATGTATTCGAGCCCGGCCGCGTCGAGCGTGACCGCGCCGGAATGATCACCGACGGCGTCAAATATCTCCTTTTCGGCTGCTGCGGCGTTGGATGAGTCTATCCGCCCCGATACGGCGATCACAAGAGCGCCGTTTTCTTTTTTCGAACTGATCGTATACATTCTTTCCTTCTCCCGATGAGTGTTTTTTCTGAAATCCGGCGTCAGATCCCGTCGAATATATCGTGGCACATCACGGAATACTCTTTGTATGCCGGGTATCCGGCGAGCGGCTCGAGCAGTTCGAGTATCGCCATGTAGTACCACTTGTGGTCGGCAGGGTCGCCGTTGTTGAATTTTTCAAACGCCGACAGGCCGTCCTGCATGAACTGCCTGTGCAGGGCGCGGATGTTCGACAGCTTGTCGCCGAGCCAGAGCATCAGCACCGCAGGGTCGTCCGAGGCGGCGAGAGAGGCGAGGGATTCCTCTTTTCTGACGCGCCAGCTCTCAGATGGCGGTATCTCGGGGCGTTTGTTTTCCGTCTCGTGCATCACGAGCCCGTAAACGCGGCTGCCGAAGTTTTCGAGTATGTCGTCCCCGGTGACCGGCGTGTCCTCGACCGTATCGTGCAGGACCGCCGCCGCGAGTATCTCCGGGTCGGAGGTCATAGTGCCGACGATCGAAGCGTCCTCCAGCGGGTGGAGGATGAACGCGGTCCCGTCTTTTCTCAGCTGCCCTTTGTGGGCGTTGACCGCAAAGAGTATAGCGCGGTCCAGAATCTCAAAATCCATTTTTCTGTCAAAGGTAAAGCTTAGTCCAGCGTTCGACGGCTTCGTAAACGGCATCCCATCGATTTCCGAAGAAATGGCCCTGCCCCTCGATGATCAGCTGCTCGGAAGCCACACCGAGGCCCTTGAGTTTTTCGTACAGCTCCGTGGAGTTTTCAACGGGGACGACGTTGTCCGCGCTGCCGTGGATGAGCAGCGTCGGCGCGCAGTTTTCGTTCGCGCGGACTACGGGGCAGACCGCGCCGATCGCGTCGGCGTACTTTTCCGCCGTTTTTTCGTTGATGTTCTCTTTGGTCAGAGCCGTGAGCAGAAGGTCTCGGTTGTTTTCAAGCGTCGTCCCGTGCCCGTAATCGCGATACAGGTCGGACGGAGTGGACACGCCGACGCAGAACGCTATCGGGATGGGGCTGTCTTCAGCGTGGTCAAAGGCGTAGAGCAGCGCGAGGTTAGAGCCTGAGGAGTGACCGGCGACGACCATCCTTCGGGCCGTTACGCCGCGGTCGGCAAGCGTCTTTTTCAGGGACTCAGCCGCGTCGAACAGCTCAGAGACCATTTTTGCGCCGCTGACGTTGTTGAGTATCTTGTCGTAATCGACCGTCACGCCGACAAAGCCCTTTTCGGCGGCGTATTTCGCGTGCCCGGTGAACATCGTCTGGTCGCCGGACATCCAGGACCCGCCGTGGACGAGGAAAAACACGTCCGCTTCGCTCTGAGTCCCATCGGGTAGGTACATATCGTAGTATTCGCACGGGCCCGAGCCGTATTTTACGCGTATGCCGCCGTCTTTGAGCTGCGGCATGGGATCGAGCTTCGCTTTTACGGAAGAAAAAAGAGCCGTGAAAGCCAGCGTTACAGCAAGAATGACTTTGAGCATGATAACCCTCCTTTGAATTCCGTGATACCCCTGTGATAGCGCTTATTTTAACAACATCCGTCTGTAATTACAACCTTTTTTTTTATCTTGACGAACAGACGTCAAAAACCTATAATGTGAAAACAGAGCTATTCGGAAAGGAGCTGCCTTATGAACGAATACGACGAGATAGGCGCAAGGCTCAGAGTCCTGCGCGAGTCCGGCGACTGCAGCGTCGCGGAGCTCGCCTCGGAGCTCGGACTGGACCCCGACGTATACGCCTCCTACGAAATGGGCGGCGGCGACGTGCCGATCAGCGTGCTCTACGCCGTCGCGAACAAGTTCGGAGTGGATTTTACCGAGCTGGCGACCGGTCAGCCCGCAAGGCTCGAAACGTACAATCTTATCCGCCGCGGAGGCGGAAAGGTGGTCAACAGGAACCCGGAATACCATTTTGAGGATCTTGCTTACCGTTATACGAACAAGATAATGCAGCCGCTGCTCGTCACGCTTGAGCCGACCGACAAGCCCGCGAAGCTGATAACCCACACCGGGCAGGAGTTCAACCTCGTTCTCGAGGGGACGGTCATCATCACCCTCGGCGACAGGGAATTCGTCATGACGCCCGGCGACTCGATCTATTTCAACCCCACCATCCCACACGGTCAGCGCTGCGGCGGCGACGTCAAAGCCCGGTTCCTGACAGTGATAAGCGAATAATGACCCGACGGGCTTCTGCCCCGAGGCATACCCCGCAGACAGAAGCGCCGGCGCGCGTACACAGCGCAGAGGCGGCGGTAAAAGAGCTTTGCCGCCGAACGCCGGATAAGGAGACTCGATGAACTATCTGCTCAATAAATATCTTCCTCAGATCGATTTCGACAGCTACGAGGAATTCAGGGAAAAATTCAGGATCAACGTGCCGGAGGATTTCAATTTCGGGTACGACGTCGTCGACGCTTGGGCTGACGAGGAACCGGACAAACGAGCCCTCGTCTGGGTGAACGAAGAGGACGAGGAACGCGTTTTCACGTTCACGGACATCAAACGCATGTCAAACCGCGTCGCCAATATGCTCAGAAGCAAGGGCTTTAAAAAGGGCGACGTGGTGATGATGATACTGCGCCGCCGCTGGGAATACTGGGTCTGCGCGACGGCTCTGCACAAGCTGGGCGTCATTCTTATTCCCGCGACTCTCCAGCTGACCAAAAAGGATATCGTGTACCGCGGCAACGCCGCCGGGGTCAAGGCCTTCATCTGCGTGGACGACCCGTTCGTCGTGTCCCAGGTCGACGCCGCCTGCCCGGAGATACCGACGCTTGAGTACAAGTTCATCGTCGGCGAAAAACGCGAGGGCTGGCTCGGGCTGCATGACGAATCCGACGGACAGTCCGACGTGTTCGAACGCCCGGGCGGCGCCGAGGCGACGCGCAGCGACGACGTCATGCTGGTGTATTTCACCTCCGGCACGACCGGTATGCCCAAGCTCGTCCAGCACAATTTTGCCCACCCTCTGGGCCACATAGTCACCGCGAAATATTGGCAGCACGTTGAGGAGAACATGCTGCACATGAGCGTGTCCGACTCCGGCTGG
>JAILDS010000097.1 GCA_024689165.1 Clostridia bacterium | reverse complement strand
GTCCGGGCTTTTTCGCTCTCAACTCCGTTACGTTTCAACACGCTGTACCACCCGGAAAGGCAGATAGAAACGCCGCGATATCCGGAAGAGGGCAGCTTTACCGTAAGGCAGGTGGATCAGGAGGACGAGCTGTTTCCCGGCAATCAGGGCTGGTGGGAAGCCTCGAACGGCTGTACCGCCTTTTATGCCGATCCGCAGGAGGTGGGTATCTCCTTTTCTCAGCCGGAGGAGGTGTACTGCAGGATAACCCACGCGTGGCTCGATGAGATCGCCCGTATACGGTTTTACGAGGACTCGACCGGCAGGGTCGGCCTCGGCCGTCCTGCGACCTATGAGGTTAAGCAGGGCGACGTTTACTGGTTCGAGAACGTATTCGAATCACTCGATTCCCCCGGCGAATGGTATCTGGACGAAAGCGCAGGAACGCTGTATTACGTCCCGTTCGACGGTGAAACGGCGGAAGGCCTGACGCTTTACGCGCCGGTCTCGGAGCATATGCTGTACGCGGACGGCTGCATAGGACTGAGCTTTGAGGGGATCAGGTTCTGCCGCAGCGAGTGGACGCTTGCGGCGCCGTCGGAAGATGCGGGGACAAGATACGAGTACGACATAGACGCATATCAGGCTTCGACCGACTGCGACGCCGCTGTGAACGTAAAAAACAGCGACGGGATCACTTTTTGCAGCTGCGAATTCATAGACATCGGGAATACCGCCCTGCGGTTCATCAAAAACTGCCGCGATTGCGGAATAAGAAACTGTATTTTCCGGCGTATCGGCTCCACAGCCATTGCGATATACGGTGAAAACGTCGCCCCGGACGCAGACAACGCTGATGAGGCGATGAGCGGATTCACTGTGGAGAACAACCTTATAGAAGCCTACGGGCGAAATACGTACGAATCCACCGGCGTGCATCTGATGTACGTCAAAGACAGCGACGTGCGCCACAACGAGATACACGACGGATACTACACAGGGCTTTCCTGCGGCTGGATCTGGGGACACGAGTATCAGGTGACGAAAAACATACAGATAACAGACAACCTGATCTACGACATCGGTCAGGGATGGCTGTCCGACCTCGGCGGTATGTACTTGCTTGGGGAACAGGAGGGCACAGTCATCGCCCGCAACGTGATATACAACGTCACACGCGGAATGGGCGTGAACGATTACGGGGGCAACGGACTCTACACAGACGCTGGCAGTTCCTATTTTACTATCGAGCAGAACCTGATCTACGACTGCGCGTGCACCGGGATAAACATCGGAGGATTCAACAGAGGCCATACAGTGCGAAACAATATATCTGCATTCTGCAAGCTCTCCGCCTTCGACCCCGGTTTCGGCGACGGCAGCGCGGACGACAGCACCTGCGACTGTTACAACAATATTTTCTGTTCCGATCACGCGCCGGTGATCCTCGACGTCAGCCCGGACGCCGCGTATACCGAGCGTGAAAACCTGCTTTGGGACTATACCGAAGGCGATAAAGTGTTCGGCTCCGACGGTCATTCCGGGAACTATGAAAACAAAATAAAGATCGGCGCGTCGGACGCAAGGAAAAACGGTTTCCTGCTGACCGACGTGGTTGCCGACCCGATGTTTGCCGACCCTGCAGGCAGAGACTTCACTTTCAAGCCCGGTTCTCCGGCCCTGACCGGCGGGATCGCCTTTGAGGTATATGATTTCACAAAGTCCGGCATCTCCGCCGACGAGATCGTCGGCTGCGGTAGCGAATACTCAAGAGGAAGCGTGTTCCGGGCGAACGACCTGTCCGTATACCCGGACGGGTGCGAAAAATCGCTCATGACCTACGGCGCGTTGACGCTGCTGCGCAGGATCTTCGTGAACCTGCCCGCGGTACTGCTGACGGCGGGAGCGGTGCTGTATCTGCTTGCCGTCCGCAGGAAAAAAACGCTGAAAAAAGCACGTAGGATACTGCTTCCGACGGCGCCTCCGGTCATGCTCGCGCTGCTCTGGCCGATGTATCGGGTGTTTGTCGTCAGCTGGCAGCCCGTTTTCTACGGCATATGTCTCGGCGCGTTCGTCATATCCGCGGGGACCGCGATCTGGCTGTCCGTAAAAAGGGCCCCTCTGCGCATCGCGGTCATCGTATTCTCCACCGCGGCGTCATGGGGCCTGACGTTTCTGATAAACAACGTTCTGCATATAGATACCGCGCTCGCGCTCGGCGCAGGGGAGACCGCGCTTGCAGCAGCCGTGTTCGCGGCGGCGGCAGCGTTCTTTTTATCTCGCTCTTGAAATTGCGTTGAACAAAGACGCTTCGTTGTCCGCGGGCACGTCGCAGGCATAATGCCGGACCATTACTCCGCCGAGACCGTTTTTGATCGCCCACCGTGTTTTGGCGTAGATCAGGTCCGGCGTGTTGAACGACGCGGCCAGACCCCGTTCTTCATCTTCCATAAGACCGATACGGTCGATCTTATCCCGGCATTTGTTGCAGTCGTATCAGTATTCCTCGTGCGTGGTCGGCCTTGCGTAGAACGGGAGACCGACGTCGAGCTGTTCCGGCGTATATCCAAGGTCGAGCATGGTTTTGACCCAGTCGGTCATGTTTTTGAGCGAGGATTATAGCGCTTTTGTTCCCGGAATCAGGTTTCTGTACCGAAAAAAGAAATGGAAAACGAGTCGGAGTTGTGATAGAATGACCTCAGCGCGCATGACCCGGATCGGACGGTCCTCGTCCGGTCCGTCGGCGGCCCGGAATGCAGCAAATGGAGACGATCATGGATAAGGCTCAAAGAAAGGAAGCAAGGGTAAGGCGATTTGAGGAAAGGCAGCTTTCATCCCTGAAGAAAAACGCCCGCAGCGGCAGCGGACGGTATTATTTCCTGATGCTTCTGGTGATGATCGCAGTCGTCAATATCCTCGATGAGGTAACAAGCAATCTTTCGGTGTCCGTCCAGTCCTCATTCGTGACGGAATTCTTTGTGAACAAGCCTTTCCTGGGCAGATACTACACCTTTGAACAGGGCCTTTCCTTACACACTTCCGTCAGCGTCATTGGTTACGCGCTGGGCGCCGTAACGCCGTTTTATAAAGCTCTGGCGGACAAGTGGGGCAGAAAACCGCTCTTCGTTATCTCAACTCTCGGCATGTCGTCGGGCCTGCTTATCATCTATTTTTCGCCGAATTATCTCGTGTTCCTGCTGGGCTTTGCGGTGATCAGCTTTTTCATCGGCCACGACATCCAGATCATCTACATCCTTGAGGAGGCGCCCGACCGTTCCAGGGCGGCGATATACAGCGTGCTCAAAAGCCTCGGCATTTTCGGCGTCGTGCTGATCCCGGTGCTCAGACGCGTCCTCATGGGCGACGACGCGACGCTGTGGAGAAGGATCTTCCTTGTCCCGTCGCTTATCGGTCTTGCGGCGGCATTCCTTGTGCTGCTGCTCGTGAAGGACACGAAGGTGTTCGTCAAAGAGCGGACGGCATATCTGTCCGTGCCTTACGAGGAGCGGCAGGCGCAGAAGCTCCGCGAAAAAGAATCGAAAAAAGCGCACAGGAACCAGTCCGGCGTGTTCAACGCAGTCAGGTATATCTTTTCAAGCAAAGACACAAAATACCTTATGCTTGCCAACATCATCTTCGACGCCGGCATGCCTGCCGTCGCGCTGTATTTCGAATCGTCGATGCACATCGCCGGAATGACGACCTCGGACATCACGAACGCGCTGTTCGTGCTGCCGATAGTATACGCGGTGCTCA
>JAILDS010000091.1 GCA_024689165.1 Clostridia bacterium | reverse complement strand
ATATGAGCGGTACGGCGTGATGCACAGGAACTCTTTCCTTAACTCGCCGGGACTCCTTGAGGCAGGCTGTGTTCTGAAAAACGACAGACGCATACTTTTCGCGGGGCAGATAACCGGGTGCGAGGGATATATGGAGTCCGCGTGCTCGGGCATAGTCGCCGCCGTTAATGCCGAGGCCCTGGCATCGGGCAAAGAGCCGGTGCTGTTCCCGGCAGAAACCATGACCGGCGCGCTGCAGCGCTACGTCAGCTCGTCGACAGCCGCGGATTTTCAGCCGATGGGCGCTGCCTTCGGGCTTCTGCCGCCCCTTCCCGGCAAAAAGATTCGCGACAAGGCCGAGAGATTCCGGGCGCTTGCGGACAGAGCGACACAGAGCCTTGCGGCTTTTCTCAGATCGGACATCGCAGAGGTGGGATCATGACAGAACAGACCGCCCTTGAGGGGCTTGAAGAGAGCATAGGGTATTCGTTCAAAAACAGGGAGCTTCTCAAAACCGCGCTGACGCATTCTTCGTACGCGAACGAAAAAAACCTTCATTTTTTCAACGAGAGGCTGGAGTTTCTCGGCGATTCCGTTATCGGATTTATTACCGCGGAGTTCCTGTTCGGAAAAAAGAAGAACAGTCCCGAGGGAGAGCTTACCCGTCTGAGGGCCGCAAACGTGTGCGAGGCGGCTCTGTACGGCTTTGCGTGCCAGATCTCTCTGGGCAAATACCTTTATCTCGGCCGCGGCGAGGAAATGGGCGGCGGAAGGGAAAGGCCGTCGCTCGTCTCCGACGCTTTCGAGGCGCTCGTAGCTGCCATCTATCTCGACGGCGGGATGGCCGAGGCGAAAAAATTCGTCCTGCGCTTCATCAGCGAGGCCGAGACCGAGGAGCCGGAGTTCGTTGATTACAAGACTATCCTTCAGGAGATAGTCCAGCGGAACCCGGATTCAACGCTCGTTTACGCGCTGACGGCTCAGTCCGGGCCTGCGCACGCGAGGGTGTTCGAGGTCAGCGTCATGCTCGACTCGAACGCTATCGCCGTCGGGACCGGCACCAGCAAAAAACGCGCCGAACAGGCGGCGGCGAAAGAGGCGCTGAAGCTGTTCGGACTCGACGAGCCGCGGGCTTAGCCGGCCGACGAACGGGAGCGTATGAAACACATGAACGTCGCCCTGTTCGTGACGAACATGGGCTGCCCGCACAGATGCGTGTTCTGCGATCAGAACGCCATTGCCGGAGCTCCCCCCGTGACAAGGGAGGAGATAATCGCCGCATGCGAGACCGCGGAAAGGGTGCCAGGCGCGGCTGACGGTGAGATCGCGTTTTTCGGGGGCTCGTTCACGGCTGTCCCGAGGGACTATATGCTCATGTGCCTCGAGACCGCGTACCGCTACGTGGAAGACGGCCGTTTCGGCGGTATAAGGATCTCGACGCGTCCGGACTGCATCGACCCGGAGACGCTCGGAATACTCAAACGTTACGGCGTCCGGGCGATAGAGCTCGGCGCGCAGAGCATGGACGACTCCGTCCTCGCCGCGAACGGCAGAGGGCATACCGCCGAGGACACCGTAAACGCCTCGCGCATGATAAAGGCGGAGGGCTTCGAGCTGGGGCTGCAGATCATGCCCCATATGTACGGGTCGGACGACGCGAAGGATATCGCCACCGCCCGCGCGGTGTGCCGTCTGGAGCCGAAAACGGTACGGATATACCCGACCGTCGTGCTGAAAAACACCGCCCTTGCCCGGCTGTATGAAAAAGGGGAGTATTCGCCCGCGCCGCTTGAAAGCTCCGTGGCTTTGTGCGCACGTCTGCTCGACGTTTTCGAACAGAGCGGGGTCAGCGTTATCCGGCTGGGGCTGCATTCGGGCTCGGACGTTGAGAAGAATCTCCTGGCCGGGCCGTACCACCCGGCTTTCCGTCAGCTCGCCGAGAGCAGAAGGATATTCGAAAGGGTGTATAAAGAGCTTGAAAAACAGGCTCCGGGGCGTTATACTGTTTTCGTCGAAAAGCGTGAACTGTCGAACGCGATAGGCCAGAACCGCGAAAATGTTAAAAAACTTGGAGAGCTCGGTTACGAAGTGCGCTTCGCGCCGAAAACGGGAGTTGAGCAATGACAAAAGCACAGAGACAGGCTGAGATACTCCGACTTGTTTCCGAACGGAAGATCTCCACTCAGGAGGAGCTGCTCGATTCGCTCCGCGCCGGCGGGGTCGAAACGACGCAGGCCACCGTGTCGCGTGATATGAGGGAGCTCCGCCTCGTAAAAGCGTCCGGCGCATCGGGCGCCTGGTACGTCCAGAGCGACGACGGCAGCGAAGACCGCAACGGCGTGCTTTTGTCGCGTTCCGTTATATCATGCGCTTCGTCGGGAAATATATGCTGCGTGAACTGCCATTCCGGGGCGGCGTCCGTCGCCGCGGCGGCGCTCGACGCTAATAAGCCGGTCGGCGTGGTCGGGACCCTTGCCGGGGACGACACGGT
>JAILDS010000065.1 GCA_024689165.1 Clostridia bacterium | reverse complement strand
GACGTAATCGTCCGCCCCGGCGTCGAAGCCGGTCAGCTCGTCGAACTCCTGGCTTCTCGCGGTCAGCATTATGATCGGGATGTCTGAGCTCTCGCGGATCCTGCGGCACACCGCCCAGCCGTCGAGCTTGGGCATCATTATGTCGAGTATCATCAGCGCCGCGTCCGGGTTTTTCGCGAAAACCTCGAGGGCTTCCTCGCCGTCGTAAGCGGGGAGCGGTTCATAACCCTCTGTTCTGAGGTAATCTCCGACAAGACGGACGATGAGCTCTTCGTCGTCGGCGACGATTATCTTCTGCATAAAAAACTCCTAATCAAACAGTTTTTTCAGGGACTTGTTTTTTTCGATGAGCGCCCAGAACGGAAGACCGAGCGCAAGGCATATGACGAGCTCGCCGAGCCCGACCGAAGCAAAAGAAACTGCGAAGCCCGCTAAGCTCGCTTCGACGCCCGGAAGGAATAAAGTCAGTTCCAGCCCGACTATCACGGCGTTGGATATGACGGGCATCAGAGCCGACGGGATCGGGAGCCCGAAGATCCTTACGCCGCGAAGACGCCTTGTCAGAACGGCGGCGATAAGGGTGGCGGCGGTCCCGAACAGCAGGTCGACCCAGCCGACCGTGCTGAGAAGATTCCCGATAAAGCAGCCTATCGCAAGCCCGGGCACGGCGTCGAAAGTGAAAATGGGGAGGATGGTCAAAACCTCGCTGATCCTGAACTGGACCGGACCGTAGGCAAGATTGAAAAGAGACGCGACGTAGGTGAGAACAGCGTAAAGGGCTGCAATGACCGCGGCGCGTGTCAGCCCGACGAGCCTTTTTCTGTTCATTTACCGCTCCTTGGTTTTGTTTAGCCCATAAGAGCTGCCGGGATGTGTTCGGACCGGCAGAGGAATGTGATATTTTTTCTCCTCCTGAAAATATTACAACAACAGGCCGGTTATGTCAACTCAAAAAACATATTAAAAAAACAAAAAAAGTATTGACAAGCGCATAATAAGGTGATAACATCGCATCACCTCTTTGAGGTCTATTTTTTTGCGGATTTTTTCGGGTCTTTGAGCCCGACGACCGAAAGAGGGAGGCTCTTGACCGATTCCGTCGGTTAAATAAAATGGAGGTGCCGTTATGAGAGTCAGGATCACTCTTGCCTGTACCGAGTGCGGGCAGCGCAACTACAACACGAAGAAAGACAAAAAGAATACCCCCGACCGTCTTGAAATGAAGAAGTACTGCCGTTTCTGCAGGAAGCATACGACTCATAAAGAGACGAAGTGATATCCTTAAAGGAGGGTATAAATGGCTAAGGACAACAAGCCGACCGACGGCGTGAATACTCCCGAGGACGAAAAAGCGGCAAAGAACGCCCGTAAAGAAGCCGAAAAGGCTGCCGAAAAGGCCAAGAAAGAACGGATCAAACAGAGCAAGCCGAAGAAAAAAGAGAGTATTTTCTCCCGCGCCGGCAAGGCTATCGTCAAGTTCTTCAAGGATTTCAGAGGCACGGCGAAAAAAATCACCTGGCCCGACAGGAAAACGGTCATCAGGAACACCGGTACCGTTCTTCTTTCGATACTTATCTTCGGCGCGGCGGTCTGGATCATCGACTTCCTGCTCAGCCAGGGCGTCAGCAGATCGACCGACATAATCGAGGGGCTCAAGAACCGCGAGGAGCTCTCCGAAACCGCGGATGAGGAGCAGACCGTGCTCGATACCGACACGCTCAGCAACGATGAGCTCCTGACCGAAGCTCAATCGCTTGCCGATGAAGGCTGACGAGGTCGCAGATGGCAGACGAGAACAGAACCGCCGACTACGGCGAGGACAGCCGGATCGACTGGTTCGTCGTTCACACCTATTCCGGTTATGAGAAAAAGGTGCACGACGACATTCTGACAAAGGCTCAGAACGATCCCAACGTCAACGGCAAGATCCTTGACGCGATCGTCCCGACCGTGACGGTGAAAGAGACCGTTGAGGTCAAGCCGCCCAAGTCGGAAGAGAACGAAGACGACCCCAAGCCCCGCAAGAAGGTTTACCGCGTCAAGGAGACCGAGAAAAAATTATATCCGGGCTACGTCATGGTCAAGGTAAAGACCTATTACGACCTGAAGAAGCGCGAATATAAGATGACGGACGAGACGTGGTACGTCATCCGCAACACACGCGGCGTTACGGGCTTCCTCGGTCCCGAGAGCAAGCCGCTCCCGCTTACCGCCGCGGAGGTCGAACAGCTCGGCGTGGCCCGCGAGGAAGAGAAGAACGCGGTCGCCGTCGGCGATTACGTCGAGATCACGGACGAGCTTTTCGCCGGCTCGGCAGGCGTCGTCAGCGAGATAGACGCACAGAACGGGCTCGTGACGGTCATGATCTCCATGTTCGGGCAGCAGACCCCGACCCAGATCAGCATAAACTCCGTCAGAAAGCTCGACGACTAAAGGAAACTTGCGCATTTTGCGCTGTTTTGGCATGAAAATGCCGTGGGAGGGAGAGATCCCGCCACTACCACATTTTTTGGAGGTGCGATATGGCACAGAAAGTATCGGCAATCATCAAGCTTCAGATCGAAGCCGGCAAGGCGACTCCTTCGCCCCCTGTAGGCCCGGCTCTCGGTCAGCACGGCGTGAACATCATGGCGTTCACCAAGGAATTCAATGAGCGCACAAAGCAGGACATGGGGCTCGTCATCCCCGTAGTCATCACCGTTTACGCGGACAGAAGCTTCACGTTCATAACCAAGACCCCGCCCGCCGCCGTTCTTATCAAAAAGACTCTCGGTCTTGAGAGCGGTTCCGGCGAACCGAACAAAAAGAAGGTCGCTTCGATCACGAAGGATCAGCTCCGCGCCATTGCCGAGCAGAAGATGCCCGACCTTACCGCCGCGAGCATAGAAGCCGCCATGAGCATGATCGCGGGCACCGCGCGCTCAATGGGCGTTACCGTCAGCGAGTGAGGTGAGACGAGATGAAACACGGCAAAAGATATGTAGATACCCTTAAGGATTACGACCGCACTCAGATTTTTGAGGCGAAGGAAGCCGTTGAGCTCGTCGTAAAGAACGCCGAGGCTCACAAGGCGAAATTCGACGAGACCGTAGAGATCCACGTCAAGCTCGGCGTCGACTCCAGACATGCCGACCAGCAGGTCAGGGGCGCCGTCGTTCTGCCGCACGGCACGGGCCGCAGAGTCCGCGTAGCCGTCTTCGCCAAGGGCGATCAGGCCAAGGCCGCCGAGGCCGCCGGAGCCGACATCGTCGGCGCGGAAGAGCTCGCCGAAAGGATCCAGAAAGAGAACTTCCTTGACTTCGACGTCGCTATCGCTCACCCCAGCATGATGGGCGTCGTCGGCCGTCTCGGTAAGATCCTCGGTCCGAGAGGCCTCATGCCCTCTCCGAAGGCCGGCACCGTCACTCCCGACGTGGCCAAGGCAGTTACCGACGCCAAAGCCGGTAAGATCGAGTACCGTCTCGACAAGTCCAACATCATCCACTGCCCGATCGGCAAGGTCTCCTTCGGCCCCGACAAGCTCGCCGAGAATATGAGCACCCTTATGGACGCGCTCATCAAGGCGAAGCCGGCGGAGAGCAAGGGCGAATACATCCGCTCCTGCACCCTCGCCACCACCATGGGCCCGGGCGTCAAGGTCAACCCCAAGAAGCCCATCGCCACGGCAGAGGACTGATTCTTTTCAACTTCTTCGGCGGAGCGTACGCTCCGCCGTTTTTTTCGGAGGACGCGCTTTGACAGCTTCTCAATACGCTGAAATGTACGAGGGCCTGTACAGGCTTTTCGACGACGTTACGCCGCTGAAGGGGAAGGACTGCGGCAGGCTCTGCGGCGCGGCATGCTGCCGCGGGGACGAAAAAACGGGGATGCTGCTGTTCCCCGGTGAAACGACGTCTTTGGATGTGGTCGGATCCGCCGGGCGCCGCCTCGCGGTCTGCCGGGGTTTTTGCGACAGGGGAGAAAGGCCGCTTTCGTGCAGGATATTCCCGCTGTTCCCCGCCGTTCTTCCCGACGGCGGGATCGAAGTCCTCCCGGACGCTCGCGGTTTTTCGGTCTGTCCGCTCGTCCGGCGGTATCAGGACGTCCGATTCAGCGCGAAATTCGTCGGGAGAGTCCGGCTGTGCGGTCAGATCCTGTCGCGCGATCCGGCCTGCGCCGATTTTCTGAAAGAGATCACGGAGGAGATTCGTTCCCTGGAACTGCTCAGAGGCTCGCTCGGATAAAACTGCCCGATGGTATAAAAAACCGGGGCTCGCTTCGCATCGGAAGCGGGCCCCGGTATTATTACGGTCTCAAAACCGTCATCCGGCGAGATCCTCGATCGCGGGTATCAGGTCGTTGGCGCAGAAGGTGCTGAATGTGAAGTAGCTGTTGCTCAGCCTGCTCCCGTCTTCATTCGTTTCGGTGTAAATGCCGTAACCCGGATCCATCCAGTCAAAGTCATCCGGGGCGTCGTCGGCAACGCGGAACGTCAGCTCGAAGGAAACGGAAGGAGAGTCGCCGAAGCCCTCCCAGATGTTCTGCGCTATCATTTCCCGGCTCATGTTCCGGGGCGGTTCTTTGAAGTAATCCGCGATAAGATCGAGCAGCTTTCCGGTTTTTTCGGCTTTGAGCTGGTACTGCTGTTCATCTTCGTCAGAAAGTAGGTCCAAGAACGTCACGTCGCACCCGACTGGCCTGATGTGTTCTCTGGCGCAGCCGAACACGGCGAAGAAGAGCTTGTCCGGGTCGTCCATGAGAGTGAGAGCTGCCTTGTAGGTCTCGTTCTGTGTGTAACCGTCTTCGTTGCGGATCGGAATGATATAGCTCCGTCTGACGACGCGGCCGTTTTTGAGCTTGTACCCTATGCTGATGTTCTTTCTGCCGGAATCTGTGAACCCGTCGTAGTAATACCTCTTGTATTCGCTTCGGTTCGCGACTATATCGCCGTGTATGCGCACCGCTTCTGCAAGCTCTTCTTCGCTTCCGAGCGTGGCGTTGTAGGTGCTGCCGATATACGCGTTCTCTATTTCGGATGCTTTCGGGACGTATCTTTCGGCGGCGACGGAGCCGACGGCGGCTGCGGTGAAAACGCAGGCGATGAGCGCGACCCAGCCGAGCAGAGTCCCCGGTTTGAATACGCGGACCTGTTTTTTGATGATCATCTCAGCGGCAATATAGACGATGAAGGAAAGGAACGCGAACACGCAGGCGAAAATGCCGACCGACGTGATATCGAACACCGTCTTTAATATGATGGACAGCAGCATGCCACCGTAAACTGCCGCGGCGCATCTCGCGGCCACCGCCGCGGCGCGGAAAACGAACATCTCCTCGGTGCGCTCGGTCTTCCTTTTTGTGAACAGGAACAAGGACAGCGCCGCGAAGAGCACTATGAGCCCCGCTGCCGCGGCTGCGGGGAGCGCGCCGTTAAGGTCGTTGCTCCCGTTGAAGGAACCGATAACGAACGCGACCGGCGAAAGGATAGTCGCCAGAGAGTCGCTGTTGAAGCTGTACGATACTCCGAATATGAAGTTGTTGCCGAAGAACTCGAGCATGAGCTGGGTGACGATATAGGCGAAGTTGAGCACCGCGTACAGCAGAGCAGCGGAGAACGGGTGACCGGATACCGTCATGCAGAACACTGCGACCGCGGCGAACAGCAGCGGAATGAGCAGGACGCAGAACGCGAGCGTGCCGAGCGATATGTCGACGGGCTCGGAGTACATCGGCAGCACGCAGAGGAACGCTATCAGGTTCGGCACGAGCACGAGTGACGCCGCGGTCAGCGCCTTCGTCGCGAACAGACGCAGCCTCTTTATCGGTAAAGAGAAGAACGCCGCCGCCGAACGGTCGGAGTACATGAAGTCGAAGACCGCCAGCGTCGCCGCGGGAACGAGTACGAAGCTTGTCAGCACGGAAAGCAGCGCGTTGACCGAAAGGTCGATCGTGCCGAGGTATTCCGGCGAGGTCGCAGACGCGGCGTAGATCGGTCTGAGTGTCAGGGCGTACAGCAGCGAGACCGGCAGCTCAAGCCCCTGGAAGATGAACGTTATGACGGCGACCGGCCAGCACCTGCGCAGGTCGGAGCGGAACACTGTAAGCTCAGGCGATAATTTTCTTGATTTCATCGTTTTCACCTCCAAGCTCGTAAATGAAGATCTCCTCGAGAGTCAGTCTCTGCGTTTCCGTGAACAGAGGATCGCGGCTCTGCAGCGCGGTTATGAAGGCGTCCGCCGAGCCT
>JAILDS010000061.1 GCA_024689165.1 Clostridia bacterium | reverse complement strand
CTGCGGTATATTTTAGCGGTATTAATTGCGGAAAGGCGACTGATATGGACAGAAGCGAAAAAACACTTGAAAAGATCGTTAACCTCTGCAAGGCGAGAGGCTTTGTTTACCCCGGCAGCGAGATCTACGGCGGGCTGTCGAACAGCTGGGATTTCGGCCCCCTCGGCGTTGAGTTCAAAAACAACGTCAAGCGCGCCTGGTGGGACAAATTCGTCCGCTGCAACCCCCTCAACGTCGGGCTCGACTCCGCCATCCTCATGAACCCGCAGGTCTGGGTGACCTCGGGCCACGTCGGCGGCTTCTCCGACCCGCTGGTGGACTGCCGCGCCTGCCATACCCGCCACCGCGCCGACCAGCTCATCGAGGGCGTGGGCGGCGTCGCAGCGGGCATGAGCAACGCGGAGATGAGCGCATACCTCAAGGAGCACGCCGTGCCCTGCCCGGACTGCGGCGCGACCGATTTTACGGATATAAGGCAGTTCAACCTCATGTTCAAGACCTTCCAGGGCGTGACCGAGGACAACAAGAGCGAGCTTTACCTGCGCCCGGAGACGGCTCAGGGCATCTTCGTCAACTTCGCCAACGTCCAGCGCACGACGCGCAAAAAGATACCCTTCGGCATCGGTCAGGTCGGCAAATCCTTCAGGAACGAGATAACCCCCGGCAACTTCATCTTCAGGATCCGCGAGTTCGAGCAGATGGAGCTTGAGTTCTTCTGCCGCCCCGGTACGGAGCTCGAGTGGTTCGCCTACTGGAAGGAATTCTGCAAAAAGTGGCTGCTCTCATACGGCCTGACGGAGGAATCCATCCGCCTGCGCGACCACGACCAGAAGGAGCTTTCGTTCTATTCCAACGCCACGACAGACATAGAATACCTCTTCCCCTTCGGCTGGGGCGAGCTCTGGGGCATCGCGTCGAGGACGGATTACGACCTCGGCAGGCACCAGGAGGCGTCCGGCAAGAGCCTCGAGTATTTCGACAGCGAAACCAACGAAAAATTCATCCCCTACGTCATAGAGCCCTCTCTCGGCGCGGACAGGGTCACGCTGGCTCTTCTGTGCGAGGCTTACGACGAGGAGGTCGTCAACGCGGAAAAGAACGACGTGAGGGTCGTGCTGCATCTGCACCCCGAGCTCGCGCCGTTCAAGGTCGCCGTGCTGCCGCTGTCCAAAAAGCTGGGCGACAAGGCGAACGAGATATATGAAAAACTGGTCCCGTCGTTCTCGACCGACTACGACGAGAGCGGTTCCATAGGCAAGCGCTACCGCCGGCAGGACGAGATCGGCACGCCCCTGTGCGTCACCGTCGATTTCGACACCCTCGAGGACGGCTGCGTCACCGTCCGCGACCGCGACACCATGGAGCAGGAGAGAGTCGCCGTCGACGGGCTCGAAGCGTACATCGCGTCGAAGATTTCCTGAAGCAGAAGATAAGTACGAAGTGAGGGAATAGGCAATAGGCAGTAGGGAGCAGAGGCTGCACGGTACTTCAGCGCTGCCCCCGAAGCTCAACGCCGGTATACAATGCGCCGCAAGCCCTTACTTCATACGTCATCCTTCATACTTCATACTTGGAACAACTCCCTCCGTCGCGCTGGCGCGCGCCACCTCCCTCAAGGAGGGAGGCTTTAAAGGCTCCCTCTCCGAGGGAGCTGTCGCGGAGCGACTGAGGGAGTCGCCTCTCCGATGGTGCGCGATCCCTTTGCGTTCCTCGCCCATCCATATGGGATAGGACCAGGAGCGCGATCGGGCGACCACACGGGTCGCCCCTACACGGTAATAAGCCGGTTCGCCGGTTCCCTGATCCCTGAATCCCGATCCCTGACCCCTATTCCCTACGCTCTACTCCCTACTGCCTATTCCCTACTCCCTTTTCGGCTGTCCGCTGAATTTTCCGCGCAAAACGTAATACAGCGCGGTCACCCGCGCTGCATTACGGTGTTTATTTAGGAAGGATGAAATCAGCAAAAGCGCCGACCCGGGTAAGCAAATTTCGGAAAATCTGATTTCCACACACATAGATTATCACAACATATAGTGGCTGTCAAGCACTTTTTACAATATTTTTTGTGGTTTTTTTCGCAAAAAAGCAGCGGACGCGGCGCGGTTTGACGCGCATCGGCTGTCGGTGCCCGGCCGCCCGATCCGGAGGTTCCAGATGTTCGTAGATTACGCCGAAATAACAGTCCGCGCCGGCGCGGGCGGGGCAGGCGCGGTTTCGTTCCGCCGCGAAAAATACGTCGCCGCGGGCGGACCCGACGGGGGCGACGGGGGCGACGGGGGCAGCGTCGTTTTCAAAACAGACACAAACATGTCCACGCTCTCGGATTTCCGCTACAAGCGCAAATATACCGCCGCCGACGGCGCGAAGGGCATGGGCTCCCACAAGACCGGGAAGCGCGGCGCGGACGAGGTGATCCGCGTGCCGCCCGGGACCATAGTGCGCGAGAAAACCACCGGGACGGTCGTTGCGGACATGAAGCCCGGTTCGGAGTACGTGGCCGCGAAGGGCGGCAAGGGCGGCAGGGGCAACTGCCGCTACGCGACGCCGACCCGCCAGATACCCCGCTTCGCCCAGCAGGGCGAGCCGGGCGAGGAATGGGAGCTGACGCTCGAGCTGCGCCTTCTTGCGGACGTGGGGCTCGTCGGCATGCCGAACGTCGGCAAAAGCACTCTTATCTCCGCCGTCAGCGAGGCCAGGCCCAAGATAGCGGATTACCACTTCACGACGCTCACGCCCTCGCTCGGCGTCGTGAGAGTCGACGAGGAGACGAGCTTCGTCATGGCCGACATCCCCGGGCTCATCGAGGGCGCGGCGCAGGGTCTCGGCCTCGGGCACGACTTTCTGAGGCATATCCGCCGCTGCCGATTGCTGGTGCACGTCGTGGACGTTTCGGGCAGCGAGGGCAGGGACCCCGTCGAGGACTTCGAAAAAATATGCGCCGAGCTCGCGGGATTCGACCCGGAGCTTGCCCGGCGCCCGATGATCGTCGCCGCTTCAAAGACCGATATGGCGTCCGACGAACAGCTCGCGGCCTTCCGGAGCTACGTCGAAAGCAGGGGGCTTGAGCTTTACGAGCTTTGCGCCCCGCTTCAGGAGGGGACGAGAGAGCTCGTTTACGCGATCTCCGAAAAGCTCGCCCAACTGCCCCCGCCTCCGGAGATAGAGGTGGGCGAGGTGCCGCTCGCCGCCCTCGACGACAGGCGCGACCGATCCTTCACCGTGACCGAGCGGGACGGAGTTTTTCTTATCGAGGCGGAATGGATCGCAAAGCTCGTCAACCGCACGGATTTTGAGGACCACGAGTCCGCCCGCTATTTCGAGACCGTCATGGAGCGCGACGGCGTGTACGACGAGCTCCGCAGGCGCGGCATCAAGGAGGGCGACACCGTCGGCATCTACGAGCTCGAGTTCACCTGGGTGCCCTGAGCGGCCCGGGACAGCCTCAAAAGGAGCTGCGATTTGATTTTTGAGCGTATAAAAGCGTTTTTCGGGTCGCGCCGCCGGTCATGCGGCGCAGAGCAAAACGACGGCGACGGAGGCCGCGGGGCGTCACGCGCCCTGACGAACGGACCCGACCCGGACCTTCTCTCGGCGCTTTCGCTCGCCTACGTCGGCGACTGCGTTTACGAGCTGTATATCCGTGAGCTTTCCCTCGCCGGTGGCGACAGACCCGTGTCCGACCTGCATTCCGCCTCGGCTTCCCTCGCCCGCGCCCCGTTTCAGGCCGCCGCGGTGAAGGTCATCGAGCCCACGCTCGGCGCGGACGAGCTCGCGGTGCTGCGCCGCGGGATGAACGCCAAGAACAGCCACGTGCCGAAGAACGCCACGCCGAAGGAATACCGCCTCGCGACCGGCTTCGAGGCGCTTATAGGCTGGCTCTACCTCAAGGGCAGGTTCGACCGGCTCGAGGAGATCGTTCTTCGCGTCACGGACGCCCCCTCGCGGGATCAAACTTAATAATCATGCTTGCCGAACGGAACGCGGCGGCGGGACCACCCGCCGCCGCGTTATTATATGGGTTTTTCCTCAAAATGCGCCGAATGCCGCATGCCGGGTAAACGGCGCGTTTTTAATTATGCATTTTCGTAATCGGCAGCGCGGCAGGGCGTCGTCGTGCAATAGCCCGCGTCGCGTACCGACGCCGTAGGGGCGACCCGCGTGGTCGCCCGATGTTCCGCGGGGGTACCCGCCGCGGAACAAGCCGCCTGCCGTGTGTGAACTTCGCATTATTTATATCCCTGCGTGGACCGTGTTTTTATACGTTCTCGTTGTCGGGAAACCATATGTTTGTTCCCGCCCCGGGTTCCGGGCGACCACGCGGGTCGCCCCTACAAGCGTCGGCACATATCGCGGGCAATTACGGCGACGCGCAGCGTCGGTTTAAAATGCTGCGCGCAGCGCCCTCACTTCATCCTTCATACTTCATACTTGGAACAACTCCCTCAGTCGCTTCGCGACAGCTCCCTCGGAGAGGGAGCATTTAAAGCCTCCCTCCTTGAGGGAGGTGGCGCGCGTCAGCGCGGCGGAGGGAGTTTTTTGTCCACCCGCTTGCATCGGCCGACGTTACGGCGCGGGACGGAAAAATCGCCTGATTTCACATTTTTGTCCCCTTGTCAAGCCCGGAAAACACCGTATTTTTTCATTTCGTTACAAAAAACGGCGATTTCGTGTCAACGGGCTTGTTTTTTGTTGCCTGCCTATAGTAAAATTACCTTAACGGACCGGTTCCCGAGCGAGCCGGGAAAATCATGCCGCATAGCTGTATCTATCGGCGCGGCGGCAAAAAAAAAAAGGAGTGTTATATTGTGAATTTGGGAAAATCGGGGGGGGGTTAGAGGCTCTTATCTCCTGAAACTCGTCTGCACCGTGCTGGCTATTGTTTTCGTTTTTACGGTGCTTCCATTTGCCGTTTCTGCCGCGGACGAAGAGATCAAGGTCGGCGATCACTTTGAGTTCGGCACGTATCCGCAGGCGGAGGTCACGGACGCCGGGTTGATCAAAAAGCTTGCGGCGGCGGAAAAGACATGGCAGAGCTATCGTTATTATATAGAAAGCCAACCCTCCGATTTCATGACCTTCGCCGATTTCTTTTACGGCGGGGATAAATACCGCGCGGTCAAATTCACGTCATACAGGCCGTGGCATACCGACTCTTCTTCAAGCGTCGGGAATTCATGTCAGGACGATAACGGCTATAAGATCAATACGGTCTATTATTTCAAATACGTCCCGATCACGTGGCGTGTCCTCGACCCGGACTCGGGCCTCGTCATGGCGGAAAACATCCTTGACTCTCAGCCTTTCCATTTTACTGAAGATGCCACGAATATAGACGGCAAGACTTATTACGCGAACAATTACGCCGAGAGCTCTATCCGAGACTGGCTGAATCACGACTTTTATCTGACCGCCTTTTCGGAAGAACAGAAAGCCAGGATACAGACGACGACGCTTTCGAACGAGGCTTTTTCGACGGATTGGTCGACGTACGACGCAGCGACGACAATGGACAAGGTGTTTTTGCTCTCTTATTCCGCTGCGCAAAGCAGTTCTTACGGTCTTTCGTCGTACGGGGCGAAGGGGACCGGTTACGCGAAATGTCAGGGGTTGGCGGTGTACTACGGTTATTCCTATTGGCGTCTGCGCTCTGCCGACAGTGGTTCAAGCAGCGCCTGCGTCGTCCGCGACTACGGCAGGGGCCTCTACGGCGTCGCCTATGCAAGTTACGGTATCCGTCCCGCTTTAAAAATCTCTGATCTGGAATCCGTAATCCTCTCATCCCTCACTTCACCGTCCGCGGTTCTCTTCTCGAAGAACGAGATAGCTTCGGGAGGGTACAAAAACAGATCCGACCTGACCTCAATAATTATCCCTGACGGCGCGAGCGCGATTGCAAAATGGACGTTTGAAGGATGCACAGGTCTTACGTCTATAACTATCCCGGACAGCGTGATGAGCATCGCCCCATCTGCGTTTGTTGGCTGCAAGGGACTTGAATCAATTATCATAGGCGACGGAGTCTCGGATCTGGATTGGATTTCTTTTAACAGCTATCCGAACCTGAAAACCGTTGTGATCGGCAACGGCGTGACGAGCATAGGTAACAGTGCGTTTGACGACTTCACGGGGCTGACGTCTGTAACTATCCCGGACAGCGTGACGAGCATCGGCTGGTACGCGTTTGACGGCTGCACGGGACTTGCGTCGATAACTATTCCGGACAGCGTGACGAGTATCGGAGGTTCTGCGTTTTACGGCTGCACGGGGCTGACCGAAATAAAACTCGGCACAGGCTTGACAGATATCGGTTATTCCGCGTTTGACGGCTGTACGGGGCTGACGTCGGTAACTATCCGGAACGGCGTGACGAGCATCGGTACCTGCGCGTTTGACGGCTGCACGGGGCTGACGTCTGTAACTATCCCGGACAGTGTTACGAGCATCGGTTCATACGCGTTTAACGGCTGCACAGGGCTGTCGTCTGTAACTATCCCGGACAGCGTGACGAGTATCGGTGATTTCGCGTTTTCAGGCTGTATAGGACTGACGTCGGTGGCTATCCCAGACAGCGTGACGACGATCGGAGACGAAGCTTTTTACGGCTGCACGGGGCTGACCGAAATAAAACTTGGCAAAGGTGTTAAGTACATCGGCAGCGGAGCGTTTTCGGACTGTACGGGGCTAAAAACTGTAACTATCCCAGACAGCATGACTATAGTCGGAGACAAAATGTTTTACGGCTGCACGGGGCTTACCGAAATAAAACTCGGCAAAGGCGTGATGAACATCGATTCTTCCGCTTTTGAGGGATGCACCGGGCTGACTTCCGTGACCATCCCCGGCAATGAAAAGAGCAAGAGCATCGGTCCCTCCGCGTTTCGTAACTGCACGGGACTGACCGAAATAGAACTCGGCAAGGGCGTGAAGTACATCAATTCTTACGCTTTTTCCGGCTGCACGGGGCTTGAGACCGTGACTCTTCCGGACAGCGTGACGTGGGTCGGCGATCTCGCGTTCTACGGAACGGAGGAGCTCGTCGTACCGGACAAGGCCGCAAAAGCTATCGACCGGTATATCTATACCGGTACCTCGGGAAGGCTCGTCTGGTCTCTGAACCGGCTCACGGGCATCCTCACCGTTTCCTGCGGGGGCGGCATGCCGTCCTACGCATCTGACGGCCACGGGCCGTGGTACCCTTACGCGCTGGCTGACGAAGATCGGCCGGCTCTGCTGAAACGCGCGTTCCTCGAGGACGGGCTGACCTCTGTCAGCGCGAACGCCTTCACGGGCTGCGGCAGCCTTGTCGAGATAACCGTTCCCGCGACGCTGAAGTCCGTCGGCGAGAACGCGTTCGACGGCTGCGAGTCGCTTGAGGTCGTCAACGTGCCCGACATCGCGGCGTGGTGCGGGATCGCGTTTTCTTCGAACCCGATCTCTATCACTCACTGTATACATCACGACGGGGAGCTCGTGACCGAGCTTGTAATACCCGAAGGTACGGCGGGCGTCGGCGACGGCGCGTTCACAGACTGTACGGCTCTCGAGTCGGTCGACTTCGGCATGAGCGTCGGGTCGATCGGCGCGTCCGCATTTTCTGGCTGCACGGAGCTTACGGCGATATCGCTGCCCGACAGCGTAGAAAGCGTCGGCGAAAAGGCGTTCGCGGGCTGTGAAAAGCTCACCCGCGCGGAATTCCCGTACAGCGTCGGAACCGTGGGCACCGGCGTGTTCGACGGCTGCGTCGCTCTTGAGAACGTATACTTCTATAACCGGGAGTGTGAGATAGCCGCCGGAGCTACGCCGATAGACGCGACGGTCTGGGGCTTCGTCGGCTCGACTGCGGAGACCTACGCCGACGACAACGGTCTGAAATTCATGGAGCTCGACGGCGTGCACGAGCATACGTTCTACATTCAGGACGAGTTTCCGGCGACCTGTACCGAGGGCGGCATGATCATCCGGATATGCATAATGTGCGGCACGGAGGATATCGAGAACAAGAGCGACCCCGACCCGAATAACCACGGCGAGATAGTAGCAGGCGAGCCGAAGGAGCCGACCTGCACCGAGCCGGGAACGACCGGCGACATGGTCTGCGCGGACTGCGGCGCGGTCATCGAGCCCGGCGAGGTCATCCCGGCTACTGGCCACACCGAGGAGGTCATACCCGGGACTGCGGCGACGTGCACGGAAACGGGACTGACGGATGGGGTGAAGTGCTCCGTCTGCGGCGAAATACTGATCGCGCAGGAAGAAATACCCGCTACGGGCCACACTGAGGAAGTCATTCCCGGAATTGCGGCGACGTGCACGGGATCAGGTCTCACAGACGGCGTGAAGTGCTCCGTTTGCGGCGAGATACTGACCGAACAGGAGGAGATACCCGCCGCAGGGCATTCCTTCGGCGAGTGGGCGGTCGTGACGCCGGCGTCGATACTTGAGGAAGGGCTCGAGGAGCGCGTCTGCACCGTCTGCG
>JAILDS010000048.1 GCA_024689165.1 Clostridia bacterium | reverse complement strand
GGATGCGCACGGAGCCTTCGGGCAGAAGCTCTGTGTGATCAGGTTCGGTTATCACATATATGATATTGCTGCCCGATACAGCTTCTTTAAGCTTTTTTTGAAAAGGAGTCTTGCTTCGCTTTCGGATTTTGCAAGGCGAAGATAATCCTTGCCTGTGACGATCTCACCGCCGATTGTTTTCTTAATGATCTCTGCCAGAGTGGATTTTCCACTGCAGTTCTCTCCGATGACAGCTATTACCATTTTAATACCTCTGAATCAAATCACAAAGAAGTTGCGTCGATTTTCAGACTTTGCGAGCCTGAGTCCGGCTGTCCGCCGCCGATATATACGGTATAGGTCCCGGGGAAGACTCTGCGCTTGCCGTCCGTATCGAAAAGCGAAAAGCTTTCTTCCGTCAGCTGGAATGAGACCGTGTCGGATTCGCCGGGGCGAAGGTATATGCGTCGGAAGCCTTTCAGCCTCAGGCGGGGCTGGCCGGGCAGTCCGGCGGAATCGATATAGAGCTGCGCGACCTCGTCCGCCTCAATGCCGCCGGCGTTCGTCACCGTAACGGCGGCGCCTTCGTCGGTACGGCGGATATCGGAGTAGACGAAACGCGTGTAGGAGAGTCCGAAGCCGAAGGGATACAGCGCAGGTATCTTTGCGTACATATAGGTCCTGCCGTGCTCCATCTCATAATCGTCGAAGGGCGGCAGGTCCTCGGTGCGGGCGGGGAAGGAGATAGGCAGCCTGCCGGAGGGCGAGACTTTACCGTACAGCAGGTCGGCAAGAGCCGTCCCGCCCTGTTCGCCGGGATACCATATCTCCAGCGCGGCGGCAGCGTTTTCGGCTATCCAAGGGATAGTCAGCGCGCTCCCGTTTTCAAGGACTACGATCAGTTTTTTGTTGACCTTATGCACGGCCTCTAAAAGCGCGAGCTGCTCCGCAGGAAGTGAAAGATCGGGGTTGTCCTTGCCCTCGCGCTCATACTGCGTTCCGAGGCCGACGACCGCGACGACTGCGTCGGCTTTTTTCGCCGCTTCTATCTCGCGTGAAAACAGCGAGTCGGGCGTCCGCTTCGGTTTCTTCCACAAAAGACGCACGGACGGCGCGGACTGGTTTTTTCGGTAGCGGAGAAGGAACGGGACCGCCTCTCCGGCGCGCATGGCAATCGGTTCGTCGGGAAGAACTGCCGACCCGTTTATGCTCAATTCCGGCGGGCAGCATTTCGCGCTGCCCGAATGCTGTACGGAGAAAAAGAATTCTCCGTCGCAAGGGGGAACTATCGTTCCGCGCCATATCACTGAGAACACGGCCGTTTTGATGATTGGGTCGGGAGCCTGATCCGCCCATGAAAAGTCGATGTTTTCATCGGTGCGTATCGCGGGCTTTCCGCTGAAAGAGTTGTTGTCGTAGTAGCTTCCTTCGGCGCCGGGTATTCCTGCGTACGAGAGTGAAGTTGTCGGAACAGGCTCGAATGCGACAGTATCGTTTTCCCACTGCCATGGTATCAGCTTAGCGTCGTCGCCGGCAACCGCGCTGATGCCTTCAAACGGAGATACGGGTTTGTTCCTGGGCCTGCCGCTGTAATCTCCGAACTGTACGCATGCGGCGTTGTTGCCGACTACTGCTAGTTTCGTTCCCGCTTTCAGAGGCAGAACGCCGTCGTTTTTGAGAAGGACCGCAGATTTTACCGCCGATTCATAGGCGAGCAGACGATGATTTTCGCAGCCGATCACTTCCTGAGTCAGCTTATGCCACGGCAGTTTTTCCGGCTCAACGAACTGTCCGGCCTTCATCCTTGCGGACAGCACTCTGCAAACCGCCGTATCCAGCCTATCCTGCGTTATCCTTCCGTCAGCGAGACATTCGCCGAGAAAAGATGTATAAGTATTCTGATATTCGGCGTAGCCGTCGCATTCAAGGTCGACGCCGGCGTTGAGCGCCGCCGCTGCCGCGTCCGCGGGAGACGCCGCGTATTTTTGGTCCTCATAGATCGCCCCTACGCCGCCGCAGTCGGAGACTACGTAGCCGTCAAAGCCCCATTCACCGCGGAGGATGTCCGTGAGAAGCCTTCGGTTCGCATGACAGGGCGTGCCGTTTATCGCGTTATACGCGCCCATCACGGCCTCGCACCCGCCCTCCTGGACCGCCATTCTGAAAGGCTCGAGATGATACTCTCGCAGAGTCTTCTCGCTCATGACCGCGTTGCATGAAAACCTGTTGTGTTCCTCGTTGTTGGCGGTAAAATGCTTGGGGGTGGCGATCGCCTTCAGGTATTGTGGATCCTTCCCCTGAAGACCTCTCACGAAAGCGGCGCCGTTTTTGCCCGCGAGGAACGGGTCTTCGCCGTAAGTCTCGGCTGTCCTGCCCCAGCGCGGGTCGCGCGCGAGGTTAAGATCGGGCGACCAGAATGCGAGCAGCCCGTTATAACGACCGTTTCTGGCATTGATATCGTCTGCGTCCACCGGGCCGTCGAAATACGCCGCTCTTGATTCCGTTGAAATTGCGTCGGCGATCCTTTCAAGAAGAACGTCGTCAAACATCGCTCCCAGAGCTATTGCCTGAGGGAACACCGTGAAATGCCCGGGGCGGACGACGCCGTGGAGCGCCTCGTTGCCGTGGTAATACTTGGGTATGCCGAGTCTTTCGATCGCCTCGGATGTTTCTACGATCATATTGAGCTTTTCTTCTGTTGTCATCTGACGAACGAGCGATTTTGCTCGTTCGCGTATCTCAGGCGTTGTTTTCATACAAAAGGTTTTCCTTTCGATCTTTTTGATACTAACTTATATTATCATTATTTGTTTTCTTTTTCTACACTCAATTTATAAAAAAACAAGAGAGATGAATATATATTTCAAAAACCGATCCTGCATCTTGACTGGATATTCATCAGAGATTACAATATGATACGCTTATA
>JAILDS010000275.1 GCA_024689165.1 Clostridia bacterium | reverse complement strand
CGGACAGGATGCTTGAAGCTCTCAACCGTCTTTCGGACAATAAACCCGAATTATTCATAAAAGAGGTCGGCTCCGCCGTAAAGGCTTTCACGGGCGAAGCGCCTCAGTTCGACGACGTGACGATGGTAGGCCTGACCTGGCTCGGAAAAGACGGCGAGGACAGCGAATGATCGTTTGCAGATAAAACCGCATATAAAAACAGGGGCTGTAAAAATCGTGCAAATCGAGCTGTAGCACGGCAGACCCCTGCCGTTTCACAAAAAAATGCGGGGATATGGCATTATTTCGCCATATCCCCCGTTTTTTTTGTGACTGTTGTCGTTGGTTTTTTATTGCGCAGGAATGCTGCTGCGGCGGTTTTTTGGTTGGATTTTTTTCACAGCCCCTTAAGTCGAAAGTCACGGTTGATCCGCGGTTTTGTGCCAGCTCGGGAAAACAGTGTGCCACACGTCCTCATGCGCTTCGCAGTCAAGATAATGAGGGAAGACCTGATTGCAGATATCCCCCGGCGGCACGTCTTTGAACGCGTTTTTCACAGCGTTGACGTAATCGGGTATACCGCGGCAGAAGGCTTCCCATCGGGCAGTCCATTCCGCTTCATCCTGCAGGATCTCGCTGCAGCGATCAAGCTCCGAAAGAATTGCCGTCTTTTCTCCGTCGGCAGCCAGACGGATCCCGGTCTCCGTCACAACCACAGGCGAATACTCCACCGACAGCGTCTCTGTGAATTCCGCCGTCACGACAAGGCCGCTTTGCCACTGGGGATCGGTATTCCCCGCCTCCACGAAATTGAAATTTCCCTGTCCGTACAGGATCTCGCCGCCCCGGTAACGCTCCCGGCAGCCGATGCAGTGGCTGTGCTGGGTCAGTACCAGGTCCGCCCCCGCCCGCACCATTGCGCGGCAAGCTTTGCGCAGACGCGGAGAGGGATAAACGCTCTGCTCCTTGCCGCCGTGATACATAACGACCACATGATCGGCGTTCTTTTTCGTTTCGGCGACATCCTCCATGGTGTCAAAGGGATCGAAGGGATTGGCGCCGAAGCGATCCGGCAGGGCGTAGGTGTATTCGTGTTCGCACACCGCCACGATCCCCACGCGCACCCCGTCCTTTTCCAAAAACAGGGGTTTGCGGGAATCCCGGTCGTTCTCGCCGAAGCCGAAGGGTGTCATGCCCGCGTCCAGAACAGCCCGCACGGTATCGCGCATCCCGTTGACACCGTAGTCCATCGTGTGGTTGTTGCTCAGCCCCATGTGCGTAAAGCCGCAGCGGGCAAACACGGCGGCGTCCGTCGGCGCGCCCTTCAGCAGCGCTCCGAGCTTTTTGATAGGCTTATCGCGGTCTGTCAGCGTGCATTCCAGATTCGCTACGGCAAAATCCCCGGAAGAAATGAGTGGCAGCGTATCGCCCATCAGGGCAGTGAGGTCGTTTTTGTCCAGCGCAGGCCGCGTGACCTCGGTGGGGACCAGATCCCCGCAAAGGATCAGCTTCATCGTCAATATCTCCGATCGGATCGATATAAAAAGAGTATAGCAGAAAAAACGCGGCATGAAAGAGGAAAATCAAGTTTTTTACGTCGTTGACTTCATATCGGGGGCTTGGTATAATCTGCTTGCTTTTCAATAAATGATCTTTTTCAGTAAGGAACGTATACGCATGCGATCATTTTCATTCCCCCGCCGTCCGGGATTTTTACTGCAGGTCGAGGATGACCGGCTGGACTTTTTCGCGGACAACTGGCAGCTTTTTTCTTTTCCGGTTTCGTCCCGCGTTCTTATGCGCGGCGCAGACCCCGACCTGGATGAAAGCGTCAGCCTTACCTCAGCACGGCAGAAGGGCTCCTGCCTTGAGCTCACATGGGAGGCGAGATCCCCCGCGTGGGCAAAAAAAGAATACGTCGTCTGCATATTTGAGGACCACGCGACCTATGAGATCCGGCTGCAGGGCGGCGGAGCCCCGGAACGCATCGATTATTTCCGCGGCGCGAAAACCGGCGGCGCAGCACGTTATTTCGTCGCGGGCTGTCTTTACTGTCAGGCGGAGGACATGGACTACGAGCGGGAAAAACGCTTCGTGGGGACCGATCTTTTTCTCTACCCCGGCATGGCGTCGCCGCCGCCCTTTGTGCTTCCGTTTTTCAACGACGCAAACGAAGAGCGCATTGCCCTGGGCGTTGCCGCGCCGAAGGGAGAAAACACCTATTCCCGCATGACCGTCCGCTATATCAAGCCTCAGACCATGTGGCTGGAGCTGCCCTTTAACAACGGCGCGCTTGCCAAGGAGAACTGGACCGCTCCAACCGTCTGGTTCGGCTTCGGCAACGAGGATCTTGCCCTTATTCGGAATTTTGCCGACTGGTGCCGTGAGCATTTTGACTATCCCGCCGCGCCGGACCCCGCCGCCGGACCCGCATGGTGGAACAAGCCTCTTTTCTGCGGCTGGCTGGAGCAGGATTTCCTCGCCGGGCACAACGGAAGGACCAAGGACTACTCCACGCAGGAAGCCTATGAAGAAATGGTGCGCCGAATGGAGCGGGCGGGACTGCGTCCCGGCGTCATTATAATCGACGACAAATGGCAGAAGGACTACGGGACCATGGAGCCGGACACGGAAAAATGGCCCGATCTGCGCGCCTTTGCGGACGCCCAGCACGCGGCGGGGCGGCACGTGCTGCTGTGGTGGCGGCTGTGGGCGCCGGACGGTCTTCCGGGAGACGAGTGCATCCGGGACGCGGGGCTCAACGCCGCGGCCGACCCTACGTCCCCCGCCTATATCGCCCGCCTGCAAAGCGTCATCCACCGTCTGCTCAGCGACGCGCCGGGCTGCATGGATTGCGACGGCTTCAAGCTGGATTACATCTACCGTCTGCCGAAACCGGAGGTGAACGGACACGCCGCCGAAGCGGGCGTCGCCGGCATGGAGCTGATGCGGCGCTATTACAAGACGATCTACGATCTGGCAAAAAAAGAAAAAGCGGACGCGCTGATCAACACCAGCGTCGCCCACCCCTATTTCGGAGACGTATTCGATCAGATCCGACTGCACGACTATAATTCCGCCCAGCGTTCCACCGTTTCCATCATGAAATTCCGCGCTGCGTTCGTGCGCGCCGTGTTCCCGGACGCGCGCATCGATACCGACGGAGCCAATTTTTACACCGGCAACAGCCAGCATATCCTCTACCATAACCGCGCGGCGGCAGAGATCGGCTGCCCCTCGCTCTACGGCCTCGCCCCGCTGACAGACGACGAACTGCGGGAGATACAGACGGTGTGGGACGCGTACGAGGCAAAGACGCAGCGCGCTCGGGATCTGTCGGATCCCGGACCGTCGGCTTTAGACAAAAAGAACGGAGATATAAAAATGAGCACGATCAGTATCCGGAAAATCAGCATCACGAAGCTTGAAACAGACGCGATAGTCAACGCCGCGAACAACGGCCTTATGGCAGGCAGCGGCGTTTGCGGGGCGATCTTTGAAGCGGCGGGCCTTCGCAGGCTTCAGGAAGCCTGCAACAGGATAGGTCACTGCGACACAGGCTCCGCAGTCATCACGCCCGGCTTCGATCTGAAGGCAAAGTATATCATCCACTCCGTCGGGCCCGTATGGCGCGACGGGAAACACGGTGAGCCGGAGCAGCTTTACGGCGCGTATTTCAGGTCTTTGGAGCTTGCGGCGGAAAACGGCTGCAGCTCCATAGGCTTCCCGCTGATCTCGGCGGGCATCTTCGGGTACCCTGTCAAAGGCGCGTGGGAGCTGGCGCTGAAGGCCTGCGCCGATTTTCTGGACACGCACAGGGATATCTCCCTTGACATAATTTTCGCCGTTCTGGACGACAGGATACTGGAGACCGGCAGGAACGAGCTGCTCCGCAGCGGCGCGTCAAAGTACAATGCCGCCGAACCTGATCTGCCCTCACCTTCTTCTGTCAGCAAAGGGTCTGATTGATTTAATTTTTTAACTCCCGCCGGTCTGTTTACGGTTTGATTTTTCCGCGGGTTTCGATTATTCTTTTGTCGGATAAACTACAAGCGTAAAGGAGGAGCCATGAAAAAGCATCTGACGTTCAGGGAGATCGCCGCGTATTCGCTCGGCCTGTTCGGCTTCCAGGCGATAGTGGGTTTTCTCAATTCCTATCAGGCGGAGTTCTACCACGCGCAGATGGCCGCCAATCTGGCGGTCGTGGGCGTGCTTATACTTGTGGTCAAGGTGGTTTCCGCAGTGTTCGATCCCGTGGTCGGGAACCTTATAGAGCGCGGCAAAAGCAGGAAGGGGAAGCTGCGGCCCTTTATCGCGTATTCGCTGCTGCCGCTGCTGATAACGACGGTCGTGGTGTTCATCCGGGTGCCCCTCAAGGGCGTCGCCCTTTACGCTTATATCTTCGTGACCTTCCTGCTGTGGAGCATGGCAATGACGCTCGGCGACGTCCCCTCGCAGGCCATAGCCTCGGTGCTGACGCCCGACCCGGAGGAACGGACCAACGTGATTTCCATCGCAAACACGCTCAAGCAGATCGGTTTTTCCGCCGCTGCGGTGCTCGTGCCGGTGGTCTGCCTTATCGTTCCCGGCGGCTCCCGCGTGTTCGGGATCGCGGAGGGGCAGAAGGACGACCCCATCAGCTCCGCGGAATACCTGGCGGTCGCCGTTCTTGTCGCCGTTCTCGGCTGCGGACTGTTTTCACTGATCTATTTTATGAACAGGGAGCGCGTTGCCTACACGTCCGAGACCATGACGTTCAAAGAGATGTTCGCCTCTCTTCGCGACAACAAGCCGCTGATGCTCGTGATCGTCTCGTACTTCCTCGGCGCAGGGCGTCAGATGGCAATGGCGATCCAGGTGCAGACCTCAAACGCGCTGCTCGGCAGTGAGAACTACGTGCTGGCGCTGGGTATCTCCACCGCGGTCGGCACGATGCTGAGCATGGCGCTCACGCCGGTGCTTATCAAAAAGCTCGGCGAAAAAACCGCTTATATCGCGCTTTCCGTATACGGCTTCGCCGTTTCGATACTGGCTTTTCTGGTCTACGTTTTCGTCACGCAGAACATGGTGGTCATGTTCGTGTTCCTTTTCCTTACAGGCCTGCAGTTCGGCGCGGTGACTCTTATGCCGATGATCATGGTGACAGACTGCGTGGACGACTATGAATACCGTACCGGCAAGCGCAGGGAAGGCCCGGCCTTTTCCATGCTGACGCTCACCATAAAAGTCTGCCTCGCCGTCGGCGCGGCGCTCGGCCTCATCCTCGTTCAGGCATCGGGCTATAGGGCGGAAGCGGCGGAGGTCTCGCTGCACACGAAAAACGTCATCTTCTTTGCCTACGTCGCAATGCCGGGCATCTTCAGCCTGCTGTCCGTGTTCCCGATATTGAAATACGACATTACGGGTGAGAAAAAGAAGCAGATCGCCGAAGCGCTCAGTCAGCGCAGAAGCACCGATTGACGAACGGCCCGATACGCCTTCCGTTTTCGCTCGGTCCCGATACGGACCGCAACAAAAAACAACCGGCTGAAAAACCGACAGACGACCGAAAGGAGGACGACACGGTATGGCTCTGCCGAACGATCCGGTCATGCTGGCTTGCGTGATCAACACGAAGCTGCGTGATGATTTCTCCTCATTTGAAGAATTGTGCGGCGATCTGGACGAGGACCGCGCCGTATTGGAAGCGAAGCTCGACGAAGCCGGATTTTTCTACGATGAACAGCTCAACCGATTCGTCAAACGGTGACCCGTCGCGGCAGCAGCATTATCCCCGCTTTTACAGGTCAGAATCATGAGACTGGGCATATATACCGACCCGCATTACTCTTCGCAGACGGTGACCTGCGGGGTACGCTTCAACAGCAGGTCTCTCGGAAAGCTCCGGGAGGCTTACCGCTTTTTCGAACGCGCGGGCTGCGACCTTGCCGTTTGTCTCGGGGACCTGATCGACAAAGAACCGGACCATGAGACCGAGATAGCCGATCTCAGACAAGCCGCCGGCGTTATCGCGGCGTCCAGCGTACCGACCGTCTGCCTGATGGGCAACCACGACGCGTTCTCTTTCACGCAGGAGGAATTCTACGCTGTCCTCGGAGAGGACTGTCGGCCCTACGACCGTGTTTTGCACGGCAAAAGCCTGATTTTTCTTGACGCCTGTTACTTCGGCGACGGCAGACGATATATGCCCGGCGATACGGACTGGACCGACACGTACTGCCCTCACGTGGAGGAGCTGAGAAAAGCGCTTGCGTCGGCGCGCGGGGACGTATACGTTTTCGTGCATCAGAATCTGGACCCGGCGGCGGGGGAACGGCACCTCATCTCCAACGCAGCCAGCATCAACGATATCCTTTCCGGCTGTCCGAAGGTCAGAGCCGTTTATCAGGGCCATTACCATCCCGGCTGCCGCAACGTGATCAACGGGATCAGGTATATCACGTTCCCGGCGATGTGCGAGTCCGACGGAGCTTTCTTTATCGAGGACATCTGAGCCCCGGCAGGCGCCCAGACCGGCGCATCCGTCCCGCACAGAAAACAAACAGCAAAAAAGAACGATCTGTTATTTCATCAAACACCGACAAACATCGACCCGCCTGAAATGACCGCCGAAAAAGCCCCTATCCGCATTTCGCGGACAGGGGCTTGTGGCTGTCGTTTTATTCGAGCACCGCTCCGCGGGAGACCGGCCCGACAAGCCGGGCATAGCGGGCGAGCCATCCCGTAGTCACCGGGCAGGGCGGGATCTCAAGCGCTTCTCTGCGGCGCGCGAGCTCCTCCTCGCCGACTTCGAGAGTGATCCTGCGTTCTGCGATCGAATACGTCACGGTGTCCCCGTTTTCGACAAGAGCTATGGCGCCGCCGAGCGCCGCCTCCGGGGAAACGTGACCGATCACTCCGCCGCGCGACAGACCGGAAAACCTGCCGTCCGTGACCAGAGCTATGTCCTTGTCCATACCCATGCCGCACATCAGCGCTGTCAGCATAAGCATTTCCTGCATACCGGGACCGCCCTTGGGCCCTTCATAGCGAAGAACTATCACGTCGCCGGGAACGACGTCGCCGAATATCATTGCGTTGAGCGCTTCCTGATGGCTGTTGAAAACCTTTGCCGGGCCGGAATGCTCGAACATGGCCGGGTCGACTCCAGCGGTCTTGATTACGGCGCCGAGGGGGGCAAGGTTACCGTAAAGCACCGCCAGCCCGCCGTCGGGCGTGTACGGATCCGCAAAAGGACGTATAACGCCCGCGTCCTTCACGGCGGCGTCCGCCACGTTTTCGGCGAGCGTCTTGCCGGTGACGGTCTGCTGATCTCCCCAAAGAACGCCCTCTTCGATCGCCTGACGGATCACAGCCGAAACTCCCCCGGCGTTGTCGAGGTCCACCATAAGGTGCGGCCCGGACGGGGAAAGCTTCACCAAATGCGGCGTTTCCCTGCCGATGCGGTCAAAATCGTCGAGCGTGATGTCTATGCCCGCCTCGTGAGCGAGCGCCGGCAGGTGCAGCGCCGTGTTCGTCGAGCAGCCTAGCATCATGTCCAGCTTGATCGCGTTGAAAAACGACTCCTTTGTTATGAAATCAGAGGGCTTAAAATCGTATCTCGCCAGCTCAACTGCGCGCATGCCGGAGCGTTTCGCCATATGGAAACGCTTTGAGCTGACGGCGGGCACCGTCCCCGTGCCGGGCAGTGAGAACCCAAGCGCCTCCGTCATGCACGCCATGGAATTTGCGGTGAACATGCCCTGACATGAGCCGCAGGTCGGGCAGACCTCGTCCTCATAAGCCCGGTATTCCTCGCTGTCGAGCGTGCCCGCGATCACCTGACCTGCGCATTCGGCGATGCTCTGGACGTCCACCCGCCTGCCCTCGTAGCATCCGGGCAGCATCGGACCGGCTGTCACAACGATAAACGGAACGTCTATCCGCAGGGCGCCCATTATCATGCCCGGGATGATCTTGTCGCAGCCGCAAACCAGCACGAGCGCGTCACAGATGTGCGATCTTGCCATGGTCTCAACGCTGTCGGCGATCAGCTCGCGGCTCGGCAGAGAGTACTTCATTCCGTCCGTTCCCATCACCATGCCGTCGCAGATCCCGATGGTGCCGAACTCGACCGGAGTGCCGCCGCCCATAAGAACGCCGTCCTTCACGGCCTGCCCGAGCTTGTCAAGATTGGAATGTCCCGGAAAAAAATTGGAATACGAATTGCAGATCCCGATAAAGGGGCGGTAGATCTGTTCGTCCGTAAGGCCCGCGCCCTTCATCAGCGAGCGGGCGCTGACCTTTGTTTCGTCTGCTTTCAGTTCATAGCTTCTGTACTCGTCTTCATCCAAAGGCTTTTTGCTCATCATGCCGTCCATCTCCTTTATTGATCATAACATCTGCAGGCATTTTAGCATTTCCGGGTGCGGTTGTCCAGTTTTTTACGGCACTGAACGCCCAAAACGCGCTGTTTTTTTTATAAAGTGTCGATTTTGCGGCAAACGATTGACAAATCCGGTATTCAATGATAAAATGCTTTTAACGATCACAGTAAAAAGAGGGGTTCGCTCATGATAGGCATAGGCAAGTGGCAGGGCAGCATAAACGTGCAGATCCTCAAATTCAGCGGCGACGTTTTTATCACGATCAGCGATGCCGACGGGGAATACGCGGTTGACATCCGGCTTCCTGAACAGCTGCAGAAGGTCAGCCTTCGTTTTGATACCATTGAAGAGGTCGGCGAGGACGGTCTGAAGGGGAAGGGCAAGCTGATCACCCCCGCGGGCAGAGAGCTGGGGTTCGAGGCGAACGTCACCTTCGACGGCGATGAGATGTCCGGCGCTCTGAAGATCGCGATAGCAACGATCAAAATCAAAAACGGGCACAGGATAGCGTAAAACAA
>JAILDS010000256.1 GCA_024689165.1 Clostridia bacterium | reverse complement strand
GAGAAGAGCTGCCCGTCGAAGCGGTCGAGAACGCCGCCGTGGCCGGGCATGAGCCGCCCGAAGTCCTTTATGCCGCAGGTGCGCTTCACGGCGGACATGCACAGGTCGCCGAACTGTACCGCCGCGCTCGACAGCAGCGTGTACACGAAGAGCCTGCCGCCGTTTATGTCAAAGCCCGCGATCGCTCCCGCAGCCTCCGACACGCTAAGGGCGATGAGTATCGCCGACGCCGCTCCGCCCAGAGAGCCCTCGATCGTTTTATTCGGGCTGACGGCCGGGGCGAGCTTCTTTTTGCCGAAGCGCCTGCCGATGAAATAGCCGCCCATCTCATTGACTATAGACACGATTATCATCAGAAACGTCAGGTACATGCCCATACGCGAGGCGCGCACCTCGACGATGCAGCGGTAAAACAGCCCCAGCATGGCCCCGACCGGGAAGACCTTCCACACTCTGTCGAAGCGGAACGAGCCGACCCGCGTCATCAGAAGGGCGAAGAACAGCACCGCCGCGGCGTAGAACCCCGCCACAAAGCGGCTGAGCCACGGTATCGGCGCGAAGCACAGCGCGAGGTTCGCGGCAGCGTTGAGAGCGAACGCGGGTATGAACCGTTTTCTGAGCATCCCGCAAGCGCGGTAAAGCTCGATCAGGCCGTAGACCGCCAGAAACGAGACCGCCGCGTTCATCAGATAGGGCACCCTGTCGGCGAAAATGACGAGCGGGATGACTATCACGTTGAGGACCGCTACGGTCTTGATCTTTGTTCTGAGCATGCTTACGCCTTCTTCCCCTCGCCGCGGCCCTTCTCCGGGCCGAAGCCGGGAGAAAGGAGCTTTATCGCCTGTTTGCGGACCTGAAGCTCCAGATGCGTCACGCCGGAGTATTCCTCGCCGTCGAGCGTGAAATTCTCGGGCTCTTCAAAGTCCGCCGTCAGCGAGCTGACCTTTCGGTAGATGATCTTTTCGCCGCCGTAATCGTGGGTCAGCAGTCTTTTTATCATGGGGACGACCTCAAACACGTTCCTGAGGTCCTTTATCAGCAGCAGCTCGAATTTCCCGTCGTCGAACTCGACGTCGTTCCTGTCGTATTTTATCATGCCGCCCGCGCCGGTGGAGTTCGAGACCGCTCCGAAAAAGAATTCGCCCTCCAGCGGCTCGCCGTCGATAACGAAGCGAACCTTCCTCGGCCTGACCTCGGCGACGTTCTTGGCCAGACTGAACACGAAGCCGTTGAGCATATAGGCCGAATAGCCCAGCCTGTTCTTCAGCGACCTCGGGGTGGTGTACGACACGGCCATTCCGGGACCGAAGCCTGCGATATAGACGCAGAAGCGGTCGTTGACCGTCGCCACGTCGAGGGGGCTGATATGCCCCGCGTCAATGAGACCGACGGCGTCGGACAGCTTTGAAGGGATGCCCAGAGCGTTCGCAACGTCGTTGGTGGAGCCTGTCGGCAGGTAAGCGACGGCGCTTTTGCCGCCGCACTCGAACACGCCCTGCGCGACCCCGTTGAAGGTCCCGTCGCCGCCCACGGCGACGACGACGTCCGCGTCGGAAGAATTCAGTCTGACGATCTCCGCCGCGTCGGAATACAGCTCCGTTTTGAAAAGCCGGCAGTCGTAGCGCGACGGATCGAAGAGCATCATGACCTCTTCGGGCGACGGACGCGTGCTGTTTTTGCCCGCCAGAGGATTATAAACTATCAAAGTCTTCAAACGTTCGCTGTTCATGCCGACCTCCGCAATAGATTAAATTGCCTTATCTTAACACCGCCGTATAGTGAAATCAAATACTTGCTGCGTTATTATCAAAACTGTAATAATTCATCCGGACCCGCGCACATCACATTGCGTCTTGACCGAAAAAAACCGCGGGGCTATAATAAACCCCAACGCGTTATCAAAAGGACGTGGCTATGGAAAAAGAGATACTGACCCGGGCGCGCGGTTTGCTCGGTAAAATGACCGTCGGCGAGAAGCTCGCGAGGCTCTGCTCCGACATGATCTTCGATATCGACGAGACCTACGAGTCGCGCCGCTGCCCGCTGCTGGGCAGCTACCGCAACCCCGGCCATTTCATGCACAACAGTCTCGGCAGGACCGCCTCCCCGTCGGAGGTCGCCCGCAGGATCAACCGCGACGTCCTGCTCAGCCTTCGTGCCCGGGAAGGATCGGCGGACGGGGATCCCGCAGACGGGGTACCCCCGATAGAGAACGGCGAGGCCCTGCACGGGGCTCAGTGGGGCATGGCGACCTGCTTCCCCCAGCCGATAGCCATGGCGTCGAGCTTCGACCCCGCTCTGCAGGAGGAGGTCGCCGACGTCATAGGCAAGGAGTGCCGCGCCGTGGGCGTCCGCCAGGTCTTCGCCCCGGTCGTCAACGTCGTGAGGGACTGCCGCTGGGGGCGTACCGTGGAGACCTTCGGGGAGGACGTCATGCTCGTCTCGGACTTCGGCGCCGCAATGTGCGCCGGACTCGAGAAGAACGGCGTCATAGCCACGCCGAAGCATTTTGCCGACAACTACTCGGACGGCGGGCGCGACTCCAATTTCTCGACCACCGACGAACGGACGCTCAGGGAGGTTTTTCTGCCGCCCTTCAAGGCCTGCTTCGACGCGGGCGCCCAGAGCGTCATGGCGGCGTACAACTCGGTAAACGGCCGTCCCTGCACCTGCGACGGGCGGCTGCTCAACGATATTCTGCGCGGCGAGTGGGGCTTTGAGGGCTTCGTCGTCACGGACTACGGCGGAGTCGACGGGCTGGTGAACAAACACATGCTTTTTGCCGACTATCAAACAGCCGCTGCGGAGTCGATAAAGAACGGCCTTGACGTCATCCTGCCGTTTGACCGGCTCGACGAGCTGACCAAGGCTTTTGAAAAGGGTTATTTTTCGGAAGAGGAGCTCGACCGCAGCGTCCTGCGGGTGCTCTGCGCAGAGATAAAAAGCGGGATAGTCGACGAGCCCTTCGCCGACGAGGACGCAGCCGACGCGGCGGTCAGGAGCCCGGAGCACAGGGAGCTCGCCCTCAGGGCCGCGAGGGAGTGCATAGTGCTTCTGAAAAACGACGGCGCGCTTCCCCTCAGGCGCGGCGCGACGAAACGGATCGCCGTTTTCGGCTCGGGGGCGCAGGTCGTCCCGGTCGGGTCGAACTATTCCGGCCCTTACGGCGTCGGCTGGTCCGCGCCGGACGCGCTGACCCCACTGGAGGCGCTTGAGCGCTTCTCCGGAGCCGAGGTCGTTTTCGGCGCGGACGACGAGATCGAACGGCTCGCGCCGGAGTGCGACGCGGCGATATACTTCACCTCGGTCATCGAGGGCGAGGGCTCGGACCGGAGCGACATAAGGCTGCCGGGCGTGATGACGAGCTCCAACCGTTCGGACGACGGCGGGATCATAGTGGACGAAAAGACCCAGAGCTCCCGCGTGGACCAGGAAAAGAGCATACTCGCGATGTGCCGGGCGAACAAAAACAGCGCCGTCGTGCTGCTCAACGGCTCGCCCGTGGACATGTCCGCGTGGATAGACGCCGCGCCGGCGGTAGTCGAGGCGTGGTATCCCGGCGAGCAGGGGGCTCAGGCGACGGTCGAGGTACTCTTCGGCGACGTCAACCCCTCCGGGAAACTGCCGATCACCTTCCCGAAAAGCGTCGGGCAGCTCCCGCTGTATTACTCGTACAAGCCGGGCGGCAGGGGCTACGGCTACTGCGACAACGACGGCAAGCCGCTTTTCGAGTTCGGCCACGGTCTCAGCTACACGAGCTTCGCACTCGACAAGGCCCGGCTGAGCAAGGACGGCGACGGCGTGAAGATCGCCGGGAAGCTGAAGAACACCGGCGGCTCGGACGGCGCCGAGGTACTACAGGCGTACCTGTGCGCCAGAAACTGCGACGTCGTAATGCCGCTCAAAAGGCTCGTCGGCTATGCCCGCGTATCCGTCCCGGCCGGAGGCTGCGCCGACTTTGAGATAAGTGTCGGCCCGGAGGCGTTCTGCTATTACGACCGCGATATGCGGTTCGGCGCGCACGGCGGCGACTTCGGCATCATCCTCGGTACGTCGAGCGAAACAGAGCTCGCCCGGTTTACCGTATCCCCGGACACTGCGCCGGAAAAAACGGAAAGATAAAAAATGGTCAAAAACGAAAAGATCCTCGGCGCCGTGACGCCGCTGCTCAGCCTCGTGCAGAAGCCCGCCTCCTACACCGGGACGGAGAGCAACCTGCAGTCCAGGGAATTCTCCAGGGAGCTCGTCAGCTACGCCCTCTGCTTCCCGGATTTCTACGACATCGGCATGAGCCATCTCGGCGTGAAGATACTCTACTCCCTGGTCAACTCGAGGGAGGACTGCACCTGTGAGCGCGTTTTCGCCCCCAGAGAGGACATGGAGTCTCTCATGCGCGAAAACGGCGTGCCGCTGTACGGCCTCGAGACCTTCACGCCGGTTTCTGAGTTCGACCTCGTCGGTTTTTCGCTCCAGTACGAGCCGTGCTACACCAACGTGCTCAACATGCTGGACCTGGCGGGGCTGCCCGTCAGGAGCGCGGACAGGAAGGAGCTTCTGCCGGTCGTGATCGCGGGCGGGCCTTGCTGCTGCAACCCGGAACCGATGGCGGATTTCATAGACCTGTTTATGCTGGGCGACGGCGAGGAGGCGACCGCCGACCTGCTCGACCTTATCAAAAGCGCGAAGACCCGCGGGCTGTCAAAAAAGGAGTTCCTTGCCGCCGCGGCGAGCATACCCGGCGTCTACGTGCCCTCTCTCTACGAGGTCTCCTACAACGCGGACGGCACGGTAGAAAGGGTATCCCCTGCGCACGGCGCGGACGAGACAGTCCTTCCCGTGAAAAAGGCCGTGGTCCGGGATCTCGACTCCGCGTTCTTCCCTGAAAAATTCGTCGTGCCGCTGACTCAGACGGTCTTCGACCGCGCCACGGTGGAACTTTTCCGGGGCTGCACGCGGGGCTGCCGCTTCTGTCAGGCAGGCTTCATAAACCGCCCCATCCGGGTCAAAAGCGCAGAGAAAGTCAACCGCGACTCGCTGAACCTCTGCCGCACGTCTGGCTACGACGAGATATCCCTGTGCAGCCTGTCCACGTCCGACTATCCGCAGCTGCCCGAGCTGCTTGAGCTTTACGGGGAATGGATCTTCGACGAAAAGATCAACGTGTCGCTCCCCTCCCTGCGCGCGGACAACTTCCCCGCGTCGGTGATCGCGTTTCTCAGCCGCGTGAGGAAATCCGGCGTGACCTTCGCCGCGGAGGCGGGCTCGCAGAGGCTGCGCGACGTCATAAACAAGAACGTCTCCGAGGAAGAGATACTCTCCGCCGCGCAGAACGCCTTTGCCGACGGCAGGACGAACATCAAGATGTATTTCATGCTCGGGTTGCCGACGGAGACAGACGGGGACGTGCTCGAGATACTGCGGCTGGCGCACGCGGTGTGCGACCTGTATTACAAAAACGAAAACCGCCCGAAGGGGCGGGGCGTTTCGGTCGCGGTCTCGGCGGCGTCCTTCGTGCCAAAGCCTTTTACGCCTTTCCAGTGGGAGGCGCAGTGCACAAAAGAGGAGCTTGAGCGCAAAAAAGAGCTGCTTACCGGGACCGGGCATTCGAAAAAGATAACCTTCGGCTTCAACATGACCGACATGAGCGTGCTCGAGGGCGCGCTTGCCCGCGGCGACAGAAGGCTCGGCGCGGTCATAGAGACCGTCTGGCGCATGGGCGCGAAGTACGACGCGTGGGACGACTTTTTCAAGCCGGACCTGTGGGCGGAGGCCTTTGAGAAAAACGAGCTCGACCCGTCCTTCTACGCCGCGAGGAAACGCGATTACGACGAAGTGCTCCCCTGGGACCACCTCGATTACGGCGTGAGCCGCGAATACCTCAGAATGGAGAGCGAGAAGGCTCGGAAGGGACAGACCACTCCCCGCTGCGACGAAAAATGCGCCGCCTGCGGGGCGGCGCGGCTCGGCAGCTGCGCGGCGCAGAAAAAGCCTGTATAACGCCTCAGACCTTTTCCTCATCCTTCAGACTCATACGATCCGCTTGCCGGCGGCCGCCGCTCTGAGGCGTTCGGCAAGGCCTTCCGGGGCAAGGGCGTCGAGCCTGTGGGCGTCGGTACCGACGACGAAATGGACTCCGACCTCTCTGCCGATATTGAAAAACCGCTTTGAAAAATCCGTAAAGCGCAGAAACGTCGGGGTATGTATCTCCCAGCTCGCCCCGGCGCGTTCGCCCCTGAGCATTATATCGCCGAGCTCGTTGTCCGTTATGGACGCGAGCACGGCGTTTTTTTCATCCTCGCTGAAAAAGTGCATCTTCGCCGGCGAAAAGGGGTGGGCGATATTGTCCGCCCGGGAGGTTGCGAACAGCGCGTCGAGCACCGCGAGCTCATGCGCGGCGTAGCCCCTCGGGCTTCTGTCCTCGGGGTGCTCCCAAGAGTCAAGGTGATAATGCACGTGGGAATAGCTCGCGAAGTCGAGTGCCTTGTCGACCTCATATGGCTCGCCGTACCTGCCCACGCCGTATGCGGACAGCTCGGCGCCGATGAGCACGCGAACGGGCGTTTCGATGCTTCTGAGCTTCTCTTTATAAAACAGGAAGTTCGCGTAGGTGTCTATATCGTCCCCGGGGTCGGAGTGGTCGGTGACGGCGAGCGTTTTGAGCCCCTTTTCTTCGGCGCGGCGTATCATCGCCTCGAGCGTCATTTCCGGCTTCGCGCACAGGGAGAACACCGAGTGCGTGTGCATATTGTGCCTGACGAGCTCGTCGAGATCATACGTTCTTTCGAGTACGAACACCTGAGACCTCCTGAACAATATCTTAATTAAGCGGCAGGGGGTTCTTTTTGATGGCGGCGGCGGTCCTCGGGAAACGCCGCGGCGTCCTTCCCGTCTTTTCGACGACGACGAGCGCGCGCTTCGCTCCGTCGAGCCCGTATTTTTTTATCTCCGACACCTTGCCGCCCACGGCGGGCGCGGCGCGTTTCCCGTCCGAGAGCTCGCCCGCGGAGGGCTCGCCCTTCATCGCGAGGAAGACCCCGCCCGGCCGCACGAGCGGCAGGCAGTATTCGGCGAGGACGTTGAGCGGCGCGACGGCTCTGGCGGTCACTATGTCGAAGCTTTCTCGGTACCCCTGCCTGACGCCGAGCTCCTCCGCGCGGGCGTGTACGACGGAAGCGTCCAGCCCGAGTCTCTGGAGCAGCAGGCGCAGGAACTCAAGCTTTTTGTCGATAGAGTCCACGAGCGTCAGCTTCAGGTCGGGCCTGAGGCACAGCAGGGCGGCTCCGGGAAAACCCGCCCCGGTGCCGACGTCGCACACGGCCGCTCCTTTCGGGAACTCGTGCTCCGACGCGAGCAGGAAGCTGTCCGCGAAGTGCTTGACGACGGCCTCGCGGGGGTCGGTTATCGCGGTCAGGTTTACGTTTTCATTATACTCGAGCAGGTGATCGAGGTAGATCTTCACCCTTGCGGCGACGTCTTCCTGAACGGCGGCGCCCGCCTGCCCGAGCAGCTCCATGATCTCTTTTTCGTTCATAACAGCCCCAATATCTGTTTTTTATATTCAAGAAAATCCGTCGTCAGGCCGAAGCCCGCCTTTCTCGGCTTCGGCTCGGCTATGACGACCTCTCCGGCTATCCTTCCCGGCGAGCCGGACAGGACCAGCACCCTGTCTGACAAAAGGACGGCTTCATCCACGTCGTGGGTGATGAACACGGTCGACAGGTCCAGCTCCTGCATTATCCCGAGGTACCATTCGCGTACCTTTTCGCGGGTTATCGCGTCCAGGGCTCCGAAGGGCTCGTCGAGAAGCGCCACCCCGTTCACGGCGTCGAGCCGTGTCCTCAGCAGCGCCGCCCTCTGGCGCATACCGCCGGAGAGCTGCGCGGGATAGAGATATTCCGTCCCCTCCAGCCCGAACTGCCCGAAATACGCCCCCGCGGTTTCCCGCGCGTCTTTTTTGCTCATGCCGCGTATGACCAGCGGCAGGGCGACGCAGTCTATTACCTTCATATGCCCGAAAAGCAGGTCCTTCTGGAGCATATACGAAACATTGCCCGGCTGACCGGTTATATCCTTCCCCCGCAGGAGCACGCGCCCCGAGTCCGGCGCGGTAAGCCCGGACAACATATTGAAAACGGTCGTTTTGCCGCCGCCGGACATGCCGACGAGCCCCACAAGCTCCCCCTTGCGCAGGGTGAGCGAGACGTTTTCGACGACGGTACGCCCCGAATACGATTTCGTCAGCGCGGCGGCGCTCAGAAGCTCTGACACGGCGATGAAGGTCTTTCCCCGACGGCTCAGCCGTTGCCGGGAAGGAAGTCGTTCGTAAAGCCGGTGCCGTGCGGGATCTGCTTTTCGACGAGCCCGTTTTCGGACAGCCAGTCGTAGAACGCGTCCCAGCGCCCGGCGTCTATATAGCCCCAGTACGGGGAGTCGTCTATATAAGCCGCGCTGAGCTCCTTCTGGCTCTCGGTCACGAGCTGTTCGGAACCGTCCAGGGAGCGCGTGGTATCGGAAGCGATCAGTATCCGCGCCGCCTCCTCCGGCTCGTTCACGGCGTATTCATAGCCCTTTGCCGTTGCCGCGAGGAAGTCCCTGACGAGCTGCGGGTCGTTTTCGATGAGCCCGTTGTTCGCCACAAGGACCGGCGTGTAGTAGTCGAAGACGGGGTTGATATCGCGGAAGCTGAAATAGTCCGTTTCGACCCCTTTGATGCGCGCGTTGACGAGCCCCCAGCCGGAATACACCCAGATGGCGTGGTCGGGATTCGCGGTGACGTCCGCAGCCTCGTCTGTGACGGTGTTGGGTATGATCGTCACTTTGCCGTAGTCGCCGCCGTCGCCTTCAACGACGTTTTTGACCATGGCGAGCTCGATGGGCGAGTTCCACGTGAGGTAGGCGTTGCCCTCAAGCCCGCCGGGGCGGTCCATGCCCTGCCCCTTGAGGGACATGATGCCCGACGTATTGTGCGCGCACAGAGCCGCAACCGCGGTTATGCCGATGGGCGCGTCGGAGGTGAACGCGGCGGCGAGCCAGTCCTGGAAGTCTACGGCGAACTGCGCCTGACCTGCCGCGCAGGCGGCGACGGCACCGTCCTCCGGGGGCTGGATAATCGTCACGTCAAGTCCTTTTTCGGCGTAATAACCGAGGCTCTGAGCGACGAAAAGGCCGGTATGGTTCGTGTTCGGCGTGTAGTCGAGACAGACGGTCACCTTTTTCAGCCCGGCGTCGGGCGCGGACGCATCCGTATTTGCTTCGGGAGCGTCCCCGCCGCCCGAGCAGGCGGTGAGCGAGAAAACAAGGCAGAAAGCGATAAGCAGAGCAGTGATTTTTTTCATTTCGGTCATTCCTTTCATTTGCGCGCCCTCTTGTATGGCATCGCAAGGTATTCCAGCATGGCGACGAGCGCCATAAGCAGCAGACTCAGAAGAGAGATAAAAACGATGACGGCGAACATCTTGTCGAAGGCGTAGGCCTTTCTGACGCGGGTCATATATACGCCCAGGCCCTCGAGCCCCCCGAGCCATTCCGCGACGACGGCGCCGATGACGGAGTACGACGCTGATATGCGCAGCCCGGAGAAGAACCCCGGCACCGCGCCGGGAAGCTTGACGTAGCGGAATATCTGCGGCTTCGACGCGCCCATGGTGCGCATGAGCCTTATCGCGTCCTCGTCCGCTTCGCGGAAGCCTCCCAGCAGCGCGACCGTTATCGGGAAAAACGTCGTGAGTATGACGAGGACTATCTTCGGGGCCATACCGAAGCCGAACCAGAGCACCAGAAGCGGAGCTATCGCGACGGTCGGTACGGTCTGGCTGACGACGAGCAGCGGGTACAGCGCCTTATACAGGAAGGGCACTGCGTCCATGAGCACGGAAAAGACGAACGACAGGGCCACGCCCGCCAGCAGTCCCCAGAGCGTTTCCTGAAGCGTCACCGCGGCCTGTTCGAGCATGACCGGAAGGTTTTTCAGGAACGCGGACGCGACTTCGACGGGCGACGGCAGCATATACGCAGGCACGAGCTCCGAGCCGGAAACGAAAAACCAGATCGCCGCGGCGACGGCTATAGCCGAGGCCGGCGCGATGAAATCGGCCGCAGTTTTTCTGCGTTTTCTCATATCGCTTCGCCCGTTGTCATGTTAAATCTCCTTCCGTAATCAAAAAACCGCCCCTGCGGACGCAAAGGCGGGTTCTATCGTCTTTGACGTTCGCATTACCGAACGACTTCGGAGCAGTGCCTTTCGGCAGCCGGCTCTCGGGGTATGTTCTCAGCCTTCCGGCACCCCCGACGTTCGCGGCCGTGACAGCCGCGGCGTTTATGTTGTTTTAAGCGCGTTCCCGCGCGGTCAGCTCATTGCGGCGGCCGTCGCGACGGGTTTTGCGGTGATCAGGCCGTCCGCGTAGAGCGAGGACAGCGCGGAAGCGGAGGTCTTCGCTTCGTCGACGTCCGTGAAGATGACCGCCCTGTTGTGCTTATGGGCGTAGTTGAGGAAGACGGTCGTGTCCTTCCTGAAAAAGCTGTCGGCGGAAACGATGATGACTGCCCAGCGGTAGTTGCTCTGCGCGCGGCTCTGGTCGAAACGGGCGTTGCACCAGAAATAGGTGATCTCGCGGGTCGTGGCGGCGCGGGGCATGTCCGGGTATTTGCCGTTGATGTAGCTGCCGACCTTGTTGTCGTCGAACCAGGTTATGACGCGGCCGAGCATGTCGTTGTCGGCAAGGACAGTGTGCAGGGCGTCGGCGGCGGCAACGCCGGCCGTACCGCCGTCCATGATCTTGACGACGTAGCTGACGACCTTATACTGCGCCATATAGCTGAAAAGCTCGGTAAGCTTCATGGCGCGCAGATCGTCGGGGATGTCCTTGCCGGTGAGCCCGTTGTACGGGGTCGTGCCGTCCGGCGCGGTAAAGCCCTCGCCCAGGTTGTATTCCCTGAGCTGCTCGTACGTGAGCCCCGTGATGAGCTGTTTGCCGTCGGCGGCGGTGACGCTGTCGTTCTCCCACACGACGAGCTCGCCGTCCGAAGTGATGCGGACGGGAACGAGCAGCACCGACGCGGGGTAGGATTCATCCTTGACGCAGCTCTTGAACGCGAGCAGGGTGTTCTCCGGGTAGGCTCCCTCGCTCACGCCGTCGGCGACGATAGGGCTTTTGGACTCCTTGTTGACCCATACGTTCGTCTTCTTGGACGGGTCCCACGGAGACTGCGAACCGCTTCCGCGGGCCAGTCCGAAAAACACGCACGCGCAGATGAAGACCGTCGCGCACGGGATGAACCACGCCAGGAATCTTTTGAGTCTTTTGTTCCTTTTCATGATATGTCAGCCTCCGTAAGGGATTAGGAATGAGGAATGAGGAATGAGGAGTTAGTAACAAGGGTTCAGATACTGTCGCCTATTCCCTACTGTCTATTCCCTATTGCCTATTGCCTACTGCCTGTTCTAAGTTCTTTTCCATTTGACGCCCTGCGGGGTGTCCTCCAGAACGATCCCTTTTTCTTTGAGCTCGTCGCGGATCCTGTCGGCCTCGGCCCAGTTTTTGTTTTTGCGCGCCTCTGTCCTCTGCCTTACGAGCTCGTCGATCTGAGCGTCGTCGCCGGCTTCTTCTTTGGCCGTATAGCAGAGCCCGAGGATGCCGGTCATCAGGTCGAAGACCCTGCGCGCCTCGTCGACGGCGCCGGAAACGGGTTCGCCGGTGAGAGCCTCTTTGTTTATCAGCCTGACCGTCTCGAACAGCACGCCTATCGCGTCGGCGGTGTTCAGGTCGTCGTCGAGAGCGGCGTCGAACCTTTGGAGGTTGGCGCCCAGAGCCGCCCCGAACTCCTCGCCGGCGTCGCCGGGCACGGCGTTTTTCGCGGCGAAATCCAGCGCGTCGCGGCAGTTGTAAAGCCTTGTCAGCGCCGAGCGGCAGGACTCTATCGCGTCGTAGGAATAATTTATCGGGCTCCTGTACTGGCAGGAGATCATAAGCATCCGTATGGGCTCGTAGCCGAATTTCTCCGCCACGTCCCTGACGGTGAAGAAATTGCCCTTCGATTTGGACATCTTCTCGTTGTCGACGGTGATGAAGCCGTTGTGCATCCAGTAGCGAGCAAACGGCACGCCGTTGGCGCATTCGCTCTGGGCTATCTCGTTTTCATGGTGCGGGAAGATAAGGTCCTGCCCGCCGCAGTGTATGTCTATCGTCTCGCCGAGATAACGGCGGTTCATGGCGGAGCACTCTATGTGCCAGCCGGGCCTGCCCTTGCCCCAGGGCGAATCCCACGCGGGCTCGCCGGGCTTTGAAGCCTTCCAGAGCGCGAAATCGGCGGGCTCGCGCTTCAGGTCGCCGACGCTGATACGGGCGCCGTCCATGAGGTCCTCGAGGCTCTGCCCGCTGAGCTTGCCGTACTCCGCGAAGCTCTTGGCGGAAAAATACACGTCGCCGCCGACTTCATAGGCGTGGCCCTTTTCGATCAGCGCAGATACCATGTCGATTATCTCGTCTATGTTCTCGGTGGCTCTCGGGTGTATGTCCGCGGGCATAACGCCCAGCCCCGCCGCGTCGGTCTTATATTCCGCGATGAATTTTTCGCTGATCTCGGAAAAGCTCACGCCGGCGGCGTTGGCGGCGTTGATTATCTTGTCGTCCACGTCGGTGAAGTTCTGACAGAACGTGACCTTGTAGCCTTTATAGGCAAGGTAGCGGCGCAGGACGTCGAACACGCACACGGGGCGCGCGTTGCCGATATGGATGTAATTGTATACCGTCGGACCGCAGGCGTATATTTTTACCTCTCCGGGCGTGAGCGTCACAAGCTCCTCTTTTCTGCCGGTGAGGGTGTTGAATATCTTCATTTGCGGTCACTCCCTTTCATGTCCGTTTCTTCCGTTGAATAAGATCATTCTTCCGCGGCGTCGCCGGTCCCGTAAGCCGCGCCGCGAAGCGTTTCCAGCTCCCGTTCAAGCTCCGCTATCCTGCGCTGCATGTTGTTCAGCTCGGTGACGACGGGGTCGGGGATGTCTATCTGGTCGAGGTAGTCTATGTGCTGGCCGTCCCGCTTGACTATCCTTGCCGGGACGCCGACGGCGGTGCAGTTTTCGGGGATGTCCCTGAGAACGACCGCGCCGGAGGCTATCTTCGTGTCGCTGCCGACGGTGACCGGGCCCAGTATCTTTGCGCCGGAGCCGACCATCACCCTGTCGCCTATCGTGGGGTGGCGCTTGCCGCACTCCTTGCCGGTACCGCCGAGCGTCACGCCCTGGTAAATGGTCACGTCATCGCCCACCTCGGCGGTCTCGCCGATGACGACGCCCGTGCCGTGGTCTATGAAAACCCGCCTGCCCAGCTTTGCCGCCGGGTGTATCTCGATATTTGTTTTTCTGACGCAGCGCTGCGACATCCACCTCGCGGCGAGCTTAAGGTCCTTCTGCCAGAGACTGTGGGCGACTCTGTGCGAAACGATGGCCTTGAGCCCGGGGTAGAGCAGAAGCACTTCCGCTGTCGTCCTCGCGGCCGGGTCGCGGTCCTTGACGCAGGCGATGTCTTCCTTAAGGCGGTCAAGCATTCGCGCTTTTCCTTTCGCGCTCTTCAGCGGCGGCCTGTTCGACCGCAACAGCGAGCTGGTCGGCGCAGCTCGTCCCCTTGAAACCGCAGAGGTTGCCCTTGAGCTTGCCGACTATATAATCGGCGGTCTGCCCGTCCACGAGCTTTGAAACGGCCTTGAGGTTGCCGTTGCAGCCGCGGGTGAAGGCGACGTTGGTCACAACGCCGTCGTTTATGTCGAAATCTATCCGCGTCGAGCAGACGCCCCTGGGTGAAAATACGCAGTGCATAAGGTCCTCCATGGAAAAACACACCGTTTATTGTAGCAAAATCTTTTCATTCGGTCAAGCGTTTAATGAAAATAGGCGAAAAATGGCAAGTTGTCGGACCGGTCACGGAGTCTCCGGAGCGTAAAAGCCAAAACGACTCCATGAGATCGATGACGTGGTCCCGCCCGGGATATGCTTTTGCAAACATCAGCCGGCACCATCTTACGGATGTGTCAGCGTATCAAGAAAATCATGCGGAGCAACAACAGAAATTCGCGCCTTTGAATAGTCCTTGATGTTGCGTGTTATGATGCAATCCACATTTGAACGGTATGCCGTCTCTGCCATCAAGGCATCCTCATAATCTCTTACCGGAGAAAGAAGCGCTTTTCTGCAGTCAAGTTCCGTGGTGTCCAGAATGGAAAACAGTTTAAAAAGGGTGTCAAGCGCTTTCCTGGTTTTATAGTCATCGTGCAAGAAACGGTGCATCAGATAATAAACGTCAGTTACGGATTTCGCGGAAATACATCCCTCGTACTGATTGTTGGCGGCTGCGATAAATAACGCGTGCGCGTCTTCAAAAAACGGTTCGCGTTTTTGCAGAAGGTCAATAATAACACAGGTATCTATAAGAGCTGTCATATTTTGGAAAGTCTCTCCTCTCTTGCCTCCTCCAACGTCATCGAGTCCGGGATAATACCGACAAGGGATTCTACAAGCTCAACTCTGTCCTGAAAAGGATTGGTAAGCTTGGATATCACCTTTCCGTTCCGTGTGATATAAATATCTTCCGTTGCAGAGAGCAACAGATATTTGCTGAGATTCGTTTTCAGTTCTGTTGCAGTAATAGCCATTACGAAGACCTCCTTTCACGATTATTATATCCGTTTCGGACGATATTGTCAATATATTTCGTTCGATTATTGTTTGATTTTTGTACTATTCAAAAAGGGGGCGTATCCAACTTCGCGGAAAACGTTCAAATAGGCGAAAAATCAAAGAAAAACTCTCCGCCGCGCCCCGACGCGCACGATTGCCCTTGAATTTTCGCCGGAAATGATATATACTCAGTCAAAAGGAGTGATAAAATGAATATAGCCGATCTTGCCGCTTCCGCAGTGAAGGGCATAACGAGGACAAACAGCGCATTTCTGAAAGTGAGGCGCGAGGCGCCGGAGCTGTCTCCTCCCGACGTACGTAAAATCGACGGCACGCGCTGGGAGCTGGGCTTCGCTCAGTGCGACATAACTCCGGACGACGTTTTTTCTAAAAAAACCTGGATCGCCGGCTTCGGCATCGGCAGGCGCATGGAAGGCGTCCACGACCCGATGACCGCGCGCGCGGTCTGGCTGGGCACCGAAAACGGCGGGTACCTGCACATCTATTTTGACGCGATAGGCTTCACGAACACAGAGGTCTGCGTCGTGCGCGAACGCCTCGCCTCTCTCAGCTTCGCCGCCAACTGCCTCGGGGTCCACATCAGCTGCACCCTCACCCACGCGGGCATAGACACCGTCGGCTACTGGGGCAAGCTGCCGAGGACCGGCAAGGATCCGGAGCTCATGGAACGCATCTTTTCGCGCGCGGCCGCCATAGGCTTCAGAGCG
>JAILDS010000035.1 GCA_024689165.1 Clostridia bacterium | reverse complement strand
GCGTCATGGATACGTTCGCCCCGGTGATCGATTCGCTCGCGGCATATTTCAGCGCGAACATGTCCATGCTCGACACAAAGAACCGCGCCGATCTTCTGGGGCCGCGTCCGATCTATACCAAGGTAAGGGACGATATACCGGCTCTTTACGGCGCAGGGACAAGGGCTGTCAATTCGCTCATCTCCGACGGGACCGTCATCGAGGGCGCCGTCGAAGGGTCAGTCATTTTCAGGGGCGTCACCGTAGAAAAGGGCGCCGTCGTCAAGGATTCGATCCTGCTGCCCGGGACTACGGTGCGGGCCGGGGCCAGGGTCAACTGCGTCATCGCCGACAAGGAAGTCGTCATCAACCGCAACCGCGAGCTTTCCGGCGCGCCTACCTTCCCGCTGTATATCGGCAAAGAGATCGCGGTGTAGTTTAAAAATGCCGCCGCTGATATCCCGACATCACCAACAAAGAGGAGAATGACCGATGAAAATACTTTACGCCAGCAGCGAGGTCAGACCTTTCGCCGCATCGGGCGGCCTTTCCGACGTCGCCGGTTCTCTGCCCAACGCTCTGAGGAAACGCCTTGTCGGCGCGAGGGTCGTGCTGCCCCTTTATTCCTGCGTCGGCGAGGAATACCGCTCCGCGATGACGTTCCTCGGTTCCATAACCGTTCCCGTCGCCTGGCGGCGGCAGTACTGCGGTATTTTTGAGCTGCACGCCAACGGCGTTATCTATTATTTTCTCGACAACGAGTATTATTTCAAGCGCGACGGGCTTTACGGCTATTATGACGACGCGGAGCGCTTCGCGTTCTTCTCGCGCGCGATCCTTGAGATACTGCCCTATATCGGCTGGAAGCCGGATATGATCCACTGCAACGACTGGCAGACGGCGCTCACGCCCGTTTACCTTTCCGCCATGTACTCGCAGGACCCGTTCTATTCCGGGATAAAGACGGTATTCACGATCCACAACATACAGTATCAGGGCAAGTACGGGCCGGAGATCATCGGCGACGTCGTGGGCCTGCCGGACGACAAGGTCCATCTGCTGGAGTACGACGGCTGCATGAACTTCCTCAAAGGCGCCATCGAGTGCGCCGACAGGGTGACGACCGTCAGCCCGACCTACGCCAAGGAGATACTCGACCCGTGGTATTCCTTCGGGCTTGACCCGATCCTCCGCGAACGCGAGTGGAAGCTCAGGGGCATCCTCAACGGTATCGACGTCGTGTCATACGACCCGCAGACGGACAAGGCGATAGCCGCGCCGTACAGCGCGAAGGACGTCTCCGGCAAAGCGGAGTGCAAGACCGCGCTGCAGAAGGAGCTGAACCTGCCCGCGGTTCCCGACGTCCCGGTGATAGGCGTCGTCAGCCGCCTCGTGTCGCACAAGGGCTTCGACCTTGTCAAAGCGATCCTGGAGGAGCTGCTTCAGACAGAGAACGTCCAGTTCGCCGTCCTCGGGGCAGGTGACTGGCAGTATGAAAGCTTCTTCGGCGAGATCGCGTCGAGATACCCGGCGAAATTCGGGCTGAGGCTGGGCTTTGAGCCCGACCTGGCCAGAAGGGTCTACGCCGGCTCCGACATCTTCCTGATGCCCTCAAAGAGCGAGCCCTGCGGGCTTTCGCAGATGCTTGCCCTGCGTTACGGCAGCGTTCCCATCGTGCGCGAGACCGGCGGGCTGAAGGACAGCGTCTCGGATTCGCTCGACGGCGAAGGGACGGGCTTTACTTTCGCGGGCTACAATGCCGGAGAGCTGCTTTACACCGTCAGACGCGCGCTCGGTGGATATTCCGACCCCGACGGGTGGGAAAAGCTTGTCAGGCGCGGCATGAGCGCCGACTTCTCATGGAAGAAGTCCGCCGGCGAATACGTCAGGCTTTATAAGGAGATTCTTGGGGCGGAGTCGTAAAACGCCCGTCAATGAGAGCGTTTTTCGGAGTCGCCGCCGACCGTCCGCCGGCGACTCCGTTCTTTTTTAGATTAAATACCTCAGGGCAAAGGAGCATCAATATGTCAGAATTCATCATTTCAGCGTTCGCCGACGAGGCGGGAGCGTCTCTTGCCGAACAGCTTGACGCGTTAAAAGCCAATAAGCTCGGCGCGATCGAGCCGAGAGGGCTCGACAAGGGCAATATAGCCGATTACGGCGCCGAGGACGTCAAAGAAGTCAAAAAACGCCTCGACGACGCGGGGATAGTCGTCTCCGCTATCGGCTCTCCCTTCGGCAAGATCAACATCGCGGATGACTTCGGGCCGCATTTTGAAAAGTTCAAGCAGACCGTTGAAAACGCATGCATCCTCGAAACGCCGAATATAAGGATGTTCTCGTTTTATTTCGACAAGGGCCAGAGCTATGAAGATCTTCGCGGCGAGGTCATCGACAGGGTCGGCGCTATGGCGGAGTACTCTCTCGGATACGGCGTGCGCTGCTGCCACGAGAATGAAAAAGGCATCTACGGCGATACCGACGACCGCTGCCTCGATATCCTTGAAGCCCTCGGCGGCAAGCTGTGGGGAGTTTTCGACCCGGCGAACTTTATTCAGTGCGGGGTGGACATCCTCCCGGCGTTTGAAAAACTGAAGGACTACGTCGAGTATATGCACGTCAAGGACTGCCGTTACCGGGACGGCTTCGTCGTTCCGGCGGGCAAAGGCGACGGGCATCTCAGAGAGCTTCTCGCGCGTTTCGCGGCGCACTGCGACAGCCCGGACCCGGCGGACGATGCTCTCCCGAAGCGCGGCGGCAGGACTCGCTTCCTGACGCTGGAACCGCACCTGAAGGTCTTTGCCGGGCTTTCGGAGCTTGAGCAGACCGGCGGCGCCGAAAGCGTTTCCGAGGCGGAATTCACATATCCTACCAACCGCGCCGCCTTCGACGCGGCGTGCGCGGCGTTCTTTTCGATACATAACGCCTAGGCCTGAGTCTGAGGGGAAATATGCTTTTTAAAAACCAGCACAGGACCGACATGACCGTCGTACCGCTCGGCGACGGCATATACCGGCTGACCGAATACGACCTCGCCAACGCCTTCGTCGTCGTCGGCGATGACAGAGCGTGTCTTATCGACTGCTGCGCCGGGGTATGCGAGCTCGACGCGGTGGTGAGGCTCATCACCGACAAGCCCGTTGAGGTGCTCGTCACCCACGCCCACGCCGACCATATCGGCGGCGCTTCATGGTTCCCGACTGCGAGGCTCCAT
>JAILDS010000249.1 GCA_024689165.1 Clostridia bacterium | reverse complement strand
GCCTGCTGCCGGGGTCCGGTACGGTGTCGGTCGCGCCGCAGCCCGGCGCGTCGCACACGGCGGTCTTCGTCCCGTCCGCGTATAGGGTGGCGTTTCCGTCAGAGACGTAGTTTGTGAAGGAATGCGCGGTCCTCGGAAGGGGCTCGGTCCTTGTCCTGCCGCACACGGGGCAGCTTATCACGCGGCTGCCCTCTGAAAAACAGCTGGCGGGGACGAGGGAATCGACCTGTTCGGCGCAGGGCTCCGAAAAAGAGAACGACTTCCCGTCGGCTGAAAAAACGAATGAATGCGTGCCGCGGGGACCCTGTTCGACGGAAAAACCGTCGAAGCCCGCGAACAGCTCCGCCCTGGAGTCAAGGCGAAGAGATATCCTCAGTATGCTGCGCGCGTCCGAAGCCGTTATATCGCCGCTGAAGTCCGTGTCCGCGGCGGAAAAAGCCCTGTCGTCCGGGGACTCGAGCGCAAGCGAGAACCTGAGCGCCGATCTCGCGTCCGCGGCCGAGACCTCGCCGTCGCCGTCGACGTCGCAAAGGTCGTCCAGCTTCGCGGCATACGGCTCTTCTCCGGTGAGCCCCTCCGCGGTCGTTTCCTCTGCGGAAAGCTCGCCGACGTCAGCGTCCCGCGCGGAAATGTCCGCGCCGGCGGTCTTTCCCGCGCCGGCGGCGCCGAAAACGAGAACAAGGGATAAAAAAAGCGGCAGTATTTTCTCAGCGGCAGCCATTTCGGTCCTCCCGGGGTCAGATCTTCGTTGAATCGGGACCGGGCGGGTCCCGTCGCCGCTATTATAGCACGCTTTTTTCACTGCGCCATTTTTTTTGTGCGTCCGCGCCAATATTTTTTCACCCGCGTCTTGAATTTTCATTTCCGGCGTTTTACAATAGGTATACCGATTTTGAGGAGGTCCCGGTATGCCTGAATCAATTGACAATTTAAAAACGCAGCCCTACGCTCCGCTGGGTGTGATCGCTCTTCCCGGCACAGAGGAGCTCGCTGCAGCGATCGACCGCTACATCCGCGCCTGGCGCGAAAAGGAGATAGTCGGTCATGAGGACGACGTCGCCTACGCCGATTTTCTCAAGGACAGCTATATCGTCGATTCCGAGATCATCCGCTTCGGCACGGGCGAGGGCAAGGCTATGCTCCACCAGACCGTCAGAGGCTACGATCTTTACATCATCGTTGACCCCTTCAACTGGGGCGCGACCTACAAGGTCCGCTTCGGCGGCGTCGAGAAGGACATGCCCATAATGCCGGACGAGCATTACATGAACGTCAAGCGCATCATCTCCGCCGTCGCGGGCAAGGCAAAAAGGATCTCCGTCATCATGCCGATGCTTTACTGCGGCAGGCAGCACAAGCGCCACGGCAGGGAGTCGCTCGACTGCGCCATGGCCCTTCAGGAGCTTTGCCTTGAAATGGGCGTGGACAACATCATAACCTTCGAGGCGCACGACGCGCGCGTCCAGAACTCCATCCCGCAGAAGGGCTTCGAGAACCTTTCGACCACCTATCAGATGATCAAGGCCCTTTACTACTGGGACGCCGTCAGGAACGGCGACATGAAGTTCGACGCGGATCACATGATAATCTGTTCCCCGGACGAGGGCGGTATGTTCAGGGCAATGAACTACTCGACCGACCTCGAACTCGAGCTCGGCACCTTCTATAAACAGCGTGACATGGACAAGGTCGTCGGCGGCCAGAACAAGGTGCTCAAGCACAAATTCCTCGGCGGCGACGTCGCCGGCAAGGACGTCATCGTCGTCGACGACATGATCTCCTCGGGCGGCTCCGCCCTTACCGTCGCGCGTGAGCTGAAGCGTCTGGGCGCGAAAAGGGTCTTCTTCTGCATCGCGTTCGGGCTTTTCTGCAACGGCCTCGCGGAGTTCGACAGGGCCTACGAGGAGGGCGCGTTCGACGCCGTCCTCTGCACCAACCTGATATACCGTTTCCCGGAGCTGAAGCAAAGAGAGTGGTTCGCCGAGGTCAACTGCTCGAAATACGTTTCGCTGCTGGTCAACAACCTCAACCACGACGTATCCATCTCGGGCATACTCAGCCATAAGGACAAGGTCAAGCGCTTCCTCGTCAACCGCGGCAAGCTCCCCGTCCCGGAGACCGGCGAGTTCAGGACGAAGGACCCCGCGACCGGGCATTTCCTCGACCCCGAGACCGGCGACGTACTCGACCCGAAGCTGGTGTTCGGCAGCAAGCTGGCGTAAGCGGGCGGCCGTATGAAGTATTCCAACAACTGGCAGTCCCTCAACACCCGACCCGTGCCGGAGTGGTTCTCCGACGCGAAGTTCGGCATATTCATCCACTGGGGCATATATTCGGTCCCGGCGTACGCACCCAAGGGCTGCTACGCCGAGTGGTACGGCTACCACTGCTCGAACCCCGACGGGAACGAAAACGACCGCGCCTATTACGAGCACCATCAGAAGCATTATCCGGGCATGAGATACAACGACTTCGTGTCCGGCTTCAGGGCGGAGAATTTCGACGCCCGCCAATGGGTCGGCCTGTTTGCCGACGCCGGCGCGAGATACATGAACCTCGTGTCCAAGCACCACGACGGCTTCTGCATGTGGGGGTCGAAGTATTCGCCTAACTGGAACAGCGTCGACGTGGGACCGCACAGGGATTTCTGCGCGGAGCTGTCGGAGGCCTGCGAGGGCTCTCCGGTGCGCTTCGGCGTATACCACTCGATATACGAGTGGTTCGACCCGCTTTACAACGCCGACCCTGAGCGCTACGCCCTGCAGAAGCTCATCCCGATGATGAAGGAGCTTGTCGAGGCGTACCGTCCCGCGACGCTTTTTACCGACGGAGAATGGTCGCACCCGTCCTCCGTCTGGCATTCCGAGGATTTCCTCGCGTGGCTGTACAACGAAAGCTCCGTGAAGGACTTCATCGTTCCCAACGACCGCTGGGGCAGCGAGACCCGCGGCAGGCTGGGCGGCAACCTCACCACAGAATACGGCTGGCTCGGCGCCGCGGACGGAAACAGCGAGATGATCGACCGCGTCTCGGAGGAATGCCGGGGCATCGGCGCCTCCTTCGGCTACAACCGCTTTGAGACCGCCGAAGATTATCTGAGCGTCCGCGAGCTCGTCACCATGCTCGTCGACCTCGTCTCGAGGGGCAGCAACTTCCTGCTCAACGTCGGCCCGACCGCCGACGGGCGCATCCCCGTCGTCATGGAGGAGCGCCTCCGCGGCATCGGCAAATGGCTGCGCGTCAACGGCGAGGGAGTGTACGGCAGCCGCAGATACTGCGAGTCGACGACCCCCGACACGGTCTACACGAAACGCGGCGGCGCGGTATACGCTTTCATGAAAAAGCCGCCCCGCGGCAGGGTCGTTTTCCGCGACGTGCCATATTTTCCGGGCATGTCCGCGGCACTGCTGGGCTGCGAAAAGCCGTTAATCGTTTATGAAGAGTCCGGCAAAGCAGCGGTCGATTTCGGCGTGCTTTACCCGGACGAGATCGACAGCGAGCACGTCTTCACGCTCAGGCTCACGCCCGCGGAGGGCTGAGCCGAAAAAAGCCGCTCCGTCGGAAGTGCGCCCTTAAAAAAAACCGAAAAATATGATTGACAAGCCACGCCGCCCGTGTTATTATCTCGCGGCTGTGGTTTTTTTCACAGAGTATTGCTAAAGGAGACTTTCACCGATGAAGACAAATACAAAGCAGATAATAGCAGCCCTGATATCCCTGGCTATCATTATCGGCTCGATGTCCGCAGTCGTTGCGTCTTTCTCGACCATGTCGAACTTCGGCGCCGCGATCGCCGACGCCGAGTCGACCGATGACGCTTCCGACGTTTCTTACGAAGAGGATTCGTCCGGCAACATCGATAAGGAAGAAGATTCTTCCGGCTACAAGGACGAAGAGACCGCTACCGCCGACACCGGCGACGACGCCACCGGAGTGACCGGCGACGAAGAGACCGCCACCGCCGACGCGGGCGACGACGCTACGGGTGCGACCGGCGACGAAGAGACCGCCACCGCCGACACGGGCGACGACGCTACGGGTGCGACCGGCGACGGCGAAGAGACCGCTACCGCCGACACCGGCGACGACGCCACGGGTGCGACCGGCGACGGCGAAGAGACCGCTACCGCCGACGCGGGCGACGACGTTACCGG
>JAILDS010000246.1 GCA_024689165.1 Clostridia bacterium | reverse complement strand
CTCGGCCGTTCCGATGGAGGCCGTTGAAGAAGAGCCCGCCGCCGAAGATAACGCGGACGAGCCCGCCGAAGAAGTGGACAACAGCTTCCTCGGCAGACTCAGAAGGCTGCTCGACAGGCTTATAGAGTTCTTCCGCAAGGTACTCGTATTCCTTGGCCTTCGCTCCGAGTGAGCGGAAAAACTTCGACCGACTGAGTTCCCGGCTCCGGCGCACCCGCCGGCCGCAGCTCTCGGATCCAAGTTAAAATAATAATCAGAAAGAAGCCTCTTCCCGACCCCGGGACGAGGCTTCTTCCTTTTATACGCTCTCATATAGGCTCTTTGCGCCTTTCGGTACTCAAGTCCGGAGGACGCTTCACGGCTCCACAGCGCCGGATATATTTTTTATTATGGTATAATTACATTAATAAGGTCCGCAAGTATCTTGTCTGACAAGCGGAGCGTCTTAATTCCTTCATTAGCCCCGTCAGGGACGACTTCATTAATAAAGAAACGTCAATGATATATCGCCGGCGATATGATATACGGCTTGCGCCGCATGATATACAGCCGCTTCGCGTCTGTATGATATAAGAACCTGCCCTGCGGGCAGAACCTTGTTATTCGCTTCGCTTATAATGATATCCGTTCCTTAATACGCCGCAGGCGTATATCATCCTTTTTGGATAACTCGCCTGCGGCGAGAAATCCAAAAGGATATCATACCGAAGGTATATCACCCGTTCCGACAGGAACGGATATCATTGAAAAAACCGCCTTTCGGCGGTTTTTTCATGGTCGGAGTGACGGGACTTGAACCCATGGCCTCTTGGTCCCGAACCAAGCGCGATACCAAACTTCGCCACACCCCGGACAAAAATGATTATATATCCGTTCAAAAAGAAAAGTCAAGCTTTTTATTATTTTATTGGGGCTGTCCTGCCGAAGAACGCTTTTCAAGCTCAGCCAGAAGGGCTTCGCGCGTGTTCTCGAGCCTGTGAGAGGTAACAAGGTCGAGAAGCTCCTCGAGGACGCCGCCGACCGCGGGCCCGGGAGGGATCCCGAGCGCGCGCATGACGTCGCCGCCGTTTATCTTCAGCGCAGAGACAGTGACCGGTGCGCTGCGCTCAAGCATGGTTTCGAACAGGGCGTGCGCCGCGTCGAGCTCAACGGAGAAGCTTTCGATCACGAACGGGGCGTGCGCGAGCATATCCGCTTTCTGGAGGGCGAAAAGCCGTTCCATCTGCTCCGGTCCGTGCCTGCGGAGCAGCCCCGCAAGCTGTTTTTCGTCCGGCTTCAGGTAGCAGTCGTGGTCTTCGATGAGCGCGCAGACGGCGTCTGTCGTTTTCCGGTCGAATTTCAAACGGGTAAAAACGTCCCGCGTGATCTCTGCCCCGCGCTTCGGGTGCCCCGGAAAGTGCAGGCAGCCGTCGCCGCCTGTCCTGGCGCGCTCCGGCTTGGCTATGTCGTGGAAAAGCGCCGCGAGGCGAAGGACCTCGTCACCGCCCTCTGCGGCGTCAAGTGTCCTCAGGATATGCTCCCACACGTCGTAAACGTGGTAGCGGCTGCGCTGGTCGAAGCCGCGGCAGGGTGACATTTCGGGAACGAGCGCAAAAAAGATATCCTCGTTTTCGGACAGGGCCCGGGCGGCGAAGGGAGCGGCGACGGTCTTCCTCAGCTCCGCGCAGCGCCGTTCAGCCGAGACGAAGTCCAGAAGCTCCCTTTTCTGCCTTGCGGCGGAAGCGGTGTTTTTTTCGATCCCGAAGCCGAGCGCCGCGGAAAACCGCACCGCGCGAAGTATCCTCAAAGCGTCTTCGTCGAAGCGCTTGGCAGGTTCGCCCACGGCGCGGATGAGGCCGCGGCGTATATCCTCCGCGCCGCCGAACAGGTCAACAAGACCCGAACGAGGGGAATATGCCATGGCGTTTATGGTGAAATCCCGCCTGGAAAGATCGTCCCCGAGTCTTGACGTGAAGGACGCTCTCAGCGGATGGCGGTGGTCAAGGTAAACTCCGTCGACGCGGTAAGTCGTGACCTCGATCTTTTCCGAGCCTAAGACCACGGCGACGGTCCCGTGTTTTTCGCCTATATCGACCGTTTTCAGTCCGGAAAAGACCTGTTTCATCCTTTCCGGGACGCAGTCCGTGCAGACGTCCCAGTCTGAAGGCGTCCTGCCCATCAGCGAATCCCTGACGCATCCGCCGACGACAAAAGACTCAAAGCCGCTCTCTTCGAGCAGCTTCATGATATAATGCACGTTAGGAGGAATGGAGATCATACGGTCCTCAAGACGCCCGCTCGCCGGAAGCCGGGCCCCGCAGTTTGCGAAAGAAGCTCACGAAGCCCGACGTCGGGTCTGCAGAGGCGTCTTATCGCCGGCTGTCAATCCTCGGGTATCTCTATTTTTCCGTATCTCGGGACGTCGGCGTCCTGTATGGGCGCTCTCGTCACCGCTTCGGCGTCCTTGTCGGGCACATAAGCGCTTCTGCCGCCTCGCCCGCCGTTCCTGCCGCCGCGGCGGTCGCCGCCGTAGTCTCTTCTGCCGCGTCCGCCGTTCCTGCCGCCGTAACCGCCGCCGTAACCGCCGCCGGCATTGGTGGCTGTGTAACCCTCTTCAAGGGTGATGACGACGCGCCTGTCGGCGTCTGAGCCGACGGAGTGGGAGCTGACGCCCTCTATTTCCTGTACGGTGGTGTGGATTATCCTGCGCTCATAAGCGTTCATGGGGTCGAGAACGACGTTCCTGCCGTACTTGCGCACCGTCGCGGCGTTGCGCTTGGCCTGGGCGACAAGCGCCTCCCTGCGGCGCTCGCGGTAGGCGGCGACGTTCACTGTCACGCGCCTGTTCACGCCGACGCCGGACCTTGCGTCCACAAGGCGGGCGAGGTACTGTATGGCGTCGAGCGTATCGCCGTGCCTGCCGATTATGATGCCGTAGTCGTCGATGCCCGCGATGTCGAAGATGTACTCGTCGCCCTGAGAATGGGGCGTGACAGTGCACTCGGTAAGGCCCATGCCGTCAAGGATGTTTTTGATGTAGGCGTAAACGGGGTCTTTGTCGACGGGGATGAGCGGAAGGTCTTCCACCGCGGCGGGAGCGGCGGCCTGGGCGGTCGCGCGTTTTTCCTCTTTGGTCTCCGCGGGAGCCTTCTTCTGCTGAGGCTCTGCCTTCTTTTCGGCCTTGGGCTTGCTCTCTTTTGCTGCGGGAGCGGTCTTTTCTGCGGTTTTTTTGTTCTCGGGCTTTACGGCGGGCCCGGCGTTATTCAGCTCAGGCGTTTTTGCCGCGGGGGTCTTTTCCTTTTCGGCGGGGGCGTCCGGGATCTCAAAGCTGAGGACGACCTCGGCCTTGGCGCCGCCGAAAATGCCGAAGACCTTCTTCTGAGGAGCTTTGACGCTGTCCTGGACGATTATCGCGTCCGCCGGAGCGTCCAGTTTTTTCTTGGCGTCGTTGTACGCCTCTTCGATCGTGCTGCCGATACCTGTTGCTGTTCTTTTCATGCGCAGCTCCTTTCTATGTACAAAGGCGCAGGACGCCGTCCGTCGGCGGCCGGGAAGATCCCGGGCCCGGCGACGGGAGCCCGCGCCTGTTGATCACGATGTAAGTTCTTTTATCTGTTTGACGCTTTTCTCCCTCGCGCGCCTCTGCACCGTTTCGTCCACCATCTGCATGGCTATGACCTTTGACGGAGTGTAGATGAGCGACATGGCGACGGTCTGGATGAGAGAGATGACATTGGACATGATCCAGTAAAGCCCGACGCCGAGCGGGAGTATGTAAGAAAAATAGCCGGAGATCGCGGGACCGTAGACCATCATGCAGCCCATCGCGGGCCCTTTCATAGCCTCGGGCTGGGTCTTGCGCTGCTTGAGGGTGGTATACAGCTGTACGGCCACCGAGGACAGCACCGCAAGGGCGGGGATGATCCACATCTTCCAGTCGGTCTTGTTTTCGCTCGTCGTGAGAGTAAGGTCGAGCCCGAAGAACCTGAAGCTCTGGCCGAAGTCATGTATCTTCGCGACGATATCTTCGGTCAGCCCGGATACCGTGCCCTGCGGGATCTGGTCAATATACCTGACGACGAGTATTTCAAGCTGAGTGGCGAGCCGGCTCGTATTCTCGGACGCGGATTCGACGATCGTCTTCACGGCCTCCGTAAGGCCCGTCACCAGCGTGCTTTCAAGGTGGAGCACGTTCGACAGCGGCGTATAGATGAGCCCGTAAAGCCCCATCATGACCGGCAGCTGGAGCAGCAGCGGCAGACAGCCCGCCGTCGTGGCGTTATATCCTTCTTTTTTGTAAAGATCCTGCGTCTCCTGCGAGATCTTCATCTGGCCCTCGCGGCCCTCGTTGGCGTACTTTTCGCGGATCTTGTTGACCTTCGGCTGCAGCCGCAGCTGCTTCGCCTGCCCCTTCTGCTGGTGGATGGCCGTCGGCAGAAGGATCAGCCTGACGAGCAGCGTGAGCAGAAAGAGCGAAAGTATATAGTTGCCGCTCAGCGCGAAAAACGCGCTGAGTACGTAACCGAAGGGTATGGCTAAAACTCTGTTGAAATTCATGGAGACCTCTCTATTTGAGCCTGTGGCTCTTCTCGGGCACCGGGTCGTACCCTCCCTTGAACAGCGGGTTGCACCTGAGCAGGCGGAACACGGCCATTACCCCGCCCCGGAACGCGCCGTAGCGCTCGACAGCGGTGATCGCGTACTGCGAGCAGGTGGGGTAATACCGGCACATGGGCCCCAGCAGGCGCGATATATGCCGGCGGTAAAAGCGTATCGCGGCCGTCATCGCGCGCGCCGGCAGGGACAGCTCCGACCTGCGGGCCCCGGTCTTCGGGACGCTGCCGATGAGCTCGTCCTTCGGGTCCTTTGGGTGCTGCGCCGGGGCGCTCACATCATCGCCCCCAGCTCTTCCAGCTGGCGAGACATGATGCCGGCGATCTCGGTGCTTTTCTTCAGGGCAGTCCTCGATCTCGCGACAAAAACAAGCGTAACGCCCGGCCTGACATTTGCTTCAAGCGAGCGGAACGCCTCTCGTATTACCCTGCGGCAGCGGTTACGGCACACCGCGTTGCCGATCTTCTTCGAAGCGGTTATCCCAAAACCGCAGTACCCCGCGCGGTTTTTGACACAGTAAGTTACCAGCGCGGGATCGGTCCGGCTCTTGCCGCGGGCGTAGGCCCTGCGGAACTCGCCGTTGGTTTTAATGCTGACGAACCTGCCGCAGCGGCTCAAGAAGAGCTCCTCAGTAGGTGAGCATTGCCCTGCCCTTGGCTCTGCGGCGGGCAAGGACCTTGCGGCCGTTGGCCGTGGACATCCTCTTGCGGAAGCCGTGCTCCATCTTGCGGTGGCGCTTCTTGGGCTGATATGTTCTCTTCATGGGTACATCCTCCTAAAAAACAGCATACCTGAAAAATTTAACACAAGCTGCCGTGTTTTGTCAAGCGTTTTAAAAAAATGTTGTATTTCCGTCCACGGGTATGCTACAATGCCTCAGGCGGGCGGACGCAGCCCGCCCGGAGGGATCGACTACGTCTGACAAAAAAAACGAAACGGACCGTTCGCGGGCGGCCAAAAAGATCGCGACGTGGGTGACCATGTTTGTCATGGTCTCCGTTTTTGTGTTGACGATATTTATGGACAAGCGCGAGATCGCCCTGAGGCGCGCCCTTGACATAACCGACGCGGCGCAGACCGGCGTCGGCGGGGCCGACGTCGTCCATTTCCTGCCGATGCGCAGCTCGGACTGCATGCTTATTGAATCAAACGGCCATTTCGCGCTCATCGACTCGGGCGAGGGCGACGAGAACCCCCGCAAACCGGGCATCCACCCCGGCAACGAAAAGGTCGTGCTCGAATACATAAAGCGTTACTGCGCCGATGAAAACGGAAAGGTGACCTTGGACTTCATACTCGGTACCCACGCGCACTACGACCATATCGGCAATTTCGAGGCGATCGTGCGCGATGCGGACATAACGGTCCTTAAAGCTTATTTCAAACCGTTCCCCGAAAAAACGAAATCCTATGAGACCGCGATCTGGAAAACCGACGAGACCTACGCCGCGATAATGGACGCTCTCGCCGACGAGGGCGCTCAGGTCGTCCATGACCTGCCGGATCAGAGCTTCGCCTTCGGCGATTTCCTCGTCACTTTTTTCAACACGGTCACCCCCACGGAGCTTGTCGGCAAGGGTCTCAACCACGATACCGTCGGCGTCAGGCTGGATATCTTCGGCTATACCATGTTCCTTGCCGGCGATTTCACACCTGAGCTCGAGGATCTTTACGGCGACGAGATCGGGCAGGTGGACCTGCTCAAGATCGCGCACCACGGCTATTACGGACCGTCACGCCTGAGCTTTCTGAGGAAGCTGTCGCCGAAGGTCGCCGTTCTGACCAATTACGCCGGGAAGATGTACCCAAACGTCAACTGGAACTTCACCGTCGTGATGGGAACGCCCGTGCTTTCCGCCCAGAGCATGAACGGGGTCGCCGTCGCCGTCTCGCCCGAAGGAGTTTCTTATTACAGAAACACCGCAGCGTGACGCGCCCGCGCTGCGGAAAAAACGCGCTTTCCGAGGAAAAACAGGAAGGAGAAAACAG
>JAILDS010000243.1 GCA_024689165.1 Clostridia bacterium | reverse complement strand
CTGCGCGGTCGGCTGCTGGCTGGCCTGGCACCGGAACGGGGACTACATGACGCCCAGAGGCTATGAAGAATCGGACTACCGTCATGCCGTGGAAGCGTATACGGCGGTCGCCGGACAGGCAAAAGCGCTTTTGTCCTCCGCGGGAACGAAAGAGGGGATCGCTTTTCTGCGATTGCTTTCAAACCGGTGCGAGACGAGCATGCTGCACGTGCGTTCCATGCAGACGCTCGAGGAGCTCAACGAAGTATTTGATTTCGACCGTCCCGCGCCGCTTTCCGAAGAACAGGCCGGGAAGATCGACGCCATCCTGAAGCGCTCGCGCGGCGACGCGGTTGAATATCTGCATCTGTACGGCGAGATCCTGCCCGACCGCGGCGGCGAGGGACAGCTCGTCAGCTACTATGAGACGACGCTCGTCTACATCGACGCGATAATCGCCTCGTTTGCCGGCGCCGGCGGCGCAGTACAGCCGGAACATTACGACGACCCGCCCATGCCGGACGCGGACGCGAAATAAAAAACTGCGCCGGAGTATCGGCGAAAACGGCGGCACCCGTTCGGCGCCGCCGTTTTTTCATATCCTTGTTTTGCCGCAAACATCTTCTTATCCGCAGTTGACCCAGATCGGGCTGGTCCAGCCCAGCCTTCCGTCCGTCAGCTCCACCCGCAGATAGTAGGAATCGCAGGGCGTATCGGCGCTGTAATCCAGCACGACCGCCTTGTTTTTGCGTATGAAAAGAGCGTCCTCGCAGTTTTTGACCAAGGTGAGCTTTTTCACCGGCGCGTCGGCGTCCACGCGCATACAGATCGTACGGTCCCCGTCCGAGGTGAATTCCTCACCCATATAATGCCCGTTGATGCGGAAATCGATACCCATCCTTCCGCCCATAAAGCCGTAGCAGCGGCGGGCTTTGAGCGCGTCGAAGATCGCCTGAGTCGTGTTCTCCTCGCACAGCACGCCGGTGATGCCGGGGTACCGGCAGGGGTCGCCGCCGGACGGGAACGGCAGCCCGTTCTGGAGGCCGTGGTCGTCCGACGCGGCTATGCAGCCCATTTTCGCGCCGCGTCTCAGCGCGTCCTGCCAGCAGCAGCCGCGCACCATGCCGCCGCCGTCATGGTTGAACGGATGGTCGAAGTATTCCGCGCAGTCGTCGCGGGAATAAATCTCGATGAGCGGCGTGAACAGCGCCGGGTCTATCCTTGAAAGGTCCGCGCCGCTTCCCAATTGATACGTGTCGTGCGGCACAACGAGCCGGTCTTCGCGGGCCAGCAGCGCTTTCAGCTCCGCTGCGGTGATATCGCCGTCGACCGCTTCCCGGAAGATCCCGCCAGTGTGGTCCCGGTGGTAGACGATGAAATTGTTGTAATAGGGATAGCCGTCTATCTCATAACCGAACAGCGTGGAAAACCGGCCAGGCTCGTTCCGGCGGACAGCCGCTTCCCGCAGCATCTCTCCCTTCCGACCGTAGAGCGTGGAGCTGCCCACGCCCCCGTGGTGATGATCGGTCAGCGCGGCGAAATCCAGTTTGGCGACGTCGCGGATATTCCGGTAATAGTCGTCAGGCGAGGGGCCGCCGTCCGAAAGGCAGCTGTGCCCGTGCAGTTCCCCGAAGAAAACGCGGTATTTGCTTTTTTCCGGGTAAAAATGTTCCATCGACTCACCGAAGCGCCGCAGCGCGGCCTTCCTCGCTTCCTCCGGCAGATCCTCGTCGGTAAAAACCTGATCGGTCATGATACGGCTGCGGTAGGGGGTGTCGAAGCGCCGGGCCTGTTTTCTTTCGGGGCTGAAGGGCAGATCGTACGAATCGTTCATTCTTTTTATGCTCCTTTTTCCGGAACGGCCTTTTTTATCGTATCGTCAACAGCGCGCCTCCGCAGGAGGGAAGGCTGAACCGGTATTTGCCGTCGGTTATTTCCGGCTCGATCTCTCCGCGCGCCGTCAGTATATGAACCTCCGCGCCGTTTGCACAGAACTCCACCGTGCTCTCCGTTCTCCGGTCGCCCCACGGTTCGGAGGCATTGCAGATAAAGACGGCCTGCTTCCCGCTGCCGTCGCGGGCAACCATCTGCCCCGCAAGAAGCGGCGAACCGTCCGAGGCGCGAAGACCGAAGAACACGCCCGTGTTCAGCTCGTCCGATACGTCCGCGTTCACGCCGGCGGGCGTATGCGCCCATTTGAACCCGATAAAATGAGTGGAGACGTTCCGGTATTTCATGTATTTCCGGCCGATGGCGCGCAGCTCCGCGTTGACGGTTTTCAGCTTTTCGTACTGCTCCGTTTTTTCGCCCTGACCGTCGAGCACCTGATTGTGCCACCAGCCGCCGGTATAGCAGGCCCAGGTGACGACCTCCGCGCCGAACGCCAGCGCTGAATTCGCCTGAAAACGGAGCTGATCCGCGCTGAGCCACTCCTCCGGCCGGTTGGAGTTGACCTGCAGCACGATCCACATGGCGCGGCCGGTGGAACGGCAGGCGTCCGCGACCACCCGCAGGTTTTCGTACGCCCGGTTTATCCCGAAAAACGAGTTCCGGTCGGCAGACAGCGAATACATATAGAAATCGTAGCAGATGTAATCAAGCCCCACGTTCTCGCAGTACCGCCGTATATGCTCATCGTAGGTGGCGGTGCCGAGCTGGTTCACGGTTTGCTGCGCCGAGTTCTCCGCCACGGAAGCGTAATTCGGATAGAGGTTCAGATAGGCGAACTGGTTCGCAAACAGCCTCTCCGTCAGAGCCGTGACCTTGCCGTAATGCGGAAAATCCAGCGCGGAGGGCTCGTCGCCCACGTCTATGCCCCAGACAGCGGGGTGATCCCTGAAGCCTGAAGCGGCTTCCCCGTAGCGCTCAAGGGGATTGCGCTCTGCCAGAAGACCGGCGTTTTCGCCGTCGCCGCCCCACCAGCCGGGGACGATGCCGCTCACGACGGCGCCGAGCCCGTATTTTTCGAACAGATCCAGAGCGGGACGGTCGTCGCCCATGCAGACGATAAAATCTATCCCGCATTCTTTTATTTCGCGGATGTGCCGCTCGGTCCTTGCGTAGGGCTGCAGAATATATGCCCCGATGTTCAGTCTGTTCCTGTCCATACGACGGTTCATTGTTTTTTCCTTTCTTTCACGGTGGTTATAGGCAGTCTCAGGAATGCGCCACGGCAATGAAGCGTTCTTTTTTGTCATTGACCGCGCAGTAGAAGTGGTAGCTGACCCCTTTGTAACGGATCAGCCATGGCTTGTGCGCGTGTACGTTCTCCCAGGGCTCGGTGGGGGCGATGAGCGGCTTGCCGGTCCATTGGGTCCAGTGGATCAGATCATAGGAGCAGGCGAAGGTATCGAACGCGCCGCCTTTTGTGTTCAGCCGGAAGTACAGCATGACGTACAGATCGTCCATGCGGATGATCTGCGGGTCTCCGGTGATCAGAGCCCCGGGACGTTCTTCGGATGCGTCCAGCACGGCACGGTCCCCGTACCGCTCAAAGCGTTCGCCGTCCTCGGATACCGCCAGAAAGATCCGCTCGCGGCCGTCCTGTCCCTTGGCGTTGTAAGCGTTGACGAAGGGGCGGCCCGTCACCCGCGCGTCGTCCCGGAACAGAAAGCTCTTATAAAGGGTCTTGTCCTCAAACGGTCGCGCGTCGGGATCCTCCGGCCGCAGGATAGGCTCGGGGAGGCGGCTGAAGGCGCCGGGATCCGTGGGGTCCGTGCTGCGCGCCAGGCCCATCAGCAGGGGATCGGGTTCGTACCCGTCGCTGTTGCCGGCCAGGTAAGAGACGTGATAAAAGCCCGCCGTGCGCTGCAGTTCACAGGTGCCGTCGAAGGCGATGTCTATATAGGCGGCGTAGCCCGCGCACTGTCTGCTGTCCCAGCGATCAAGACCGTCGCGGCGTAAAACGGGCCCGAGATACTCCCAGCGCAGAAGATCTTCGGAGCGCGCCAGATGCGTTTCGTAGCCGGAAACGCTGGTATCTTTTGATATGGCGATAAAGTACATATAAAAGCTGTCACCGTAACGGAAGACGGTGGGGCTGTCCGTGAAGGCGTTTTCCCGTTTCATCACCGCGCCGTACTTGACGGGCGTTTGAAGGGCGGCGTGTATGCGTTCCATTTCGGAAGCGGGTACCTTTGTCGGGAGATCTGTCTGTCGGAAGGGGATCATATCTGTCACCTCTCGGAGCGGTTTTCGACGCGCAAGCTTTTTTTCGGTTTTCTCGGCGTATTGTACCACAGGCCTGCGGGCAATGCAATTCCCTGACGTTTTTACATACGATAACACGGCGAAGCGGCTGCGCCGCAGGATCCCGTCTGCGTTTGACACGATTTTTATTTTCCGGATGAGGAACGATCCTGTTGACGCGATCGTCCGCAGAGACTATACTCTGGACGTCTGTTTCGGAAAGGGGGAAGGGATACCGCGTCATGCCGCTGCGGGATCCTTTGATCGGCTTATGAAAGAATCAACTCGCGTCGTCCACCAGTTCGGCCCGCTCGTCGACAAAAACTGCCGCGTGCTCGTGCTCGGCAGCCTGCCGTCGGTCAAAAGCCGTGAACAGATGTTTTTCTACGGGCATCCTCAGAACCGTTTCTGGCCGCTGATGGCGCGTCTTTTCGACGAGCCCGAGCCGAAGTCGACGGATGAGAAACGAACGCTTGCGCTGTCGCATCACGTTGCGCTCTGGGACGTAATAGCGAGCTGCGAAATATCGGGTTCTGCCGATTCGGAGATACGCGCCGTCATCCCGAACGACCTGTCACCGATATTCGAAGCCGCGCCGATAGAACGCGTTTTCTGCAACGGGAAGACCAGCGGCGCGTATTTCGCCCGGTTCCAGGGCAAAACGCTCGGCATCGAGGCGGTGACGCTTCCTTCCACCAGCCCCGCAAACGCTTCGTGGAGCATGGAGAGACTGCTCGAAGCGTGGAGGATAGTCGCGCTCTGCGCGGACAAATGACTCTGCCGCATCGCCCCGGGGCTCAACGGACGCAAAAAAACCGGTCCGGTGTCGACCGGGACCGGGAAAAAGCTCATAATTCATAACACCCGCCGTGACCGGTCCGCCCGGAACGGCGTTTTTACTTTGTATGCGCGTTGTTTTACGCTATCCTGTGCCCGTTTTTGATTTTGATCGTTGCTATCGCGATCTTCAGAGCGCCGGACATCTCATCGCCGTCGAAGGTGACGTTCGCCTCGAACCCCAGCTCTCTGCCCGCGGGGGTGATCAGCTTGCCC